>JAKLIS010000014.1 GCA_022709485.1 Elusimicrobiota bacterium
GCCTTTCGAGGCCATTTTTCAAAACTCCGCCGCTTTCACGGAAACGCTTCACGTGGCCATCACCGCTTATCAAGCGGCCGCCTTTCTTTTTATCGGCCTCCATGCTTGGATGCTTTTAAAGAATCCGAAAAGCAAAATCCAGAGAGCGGCGTTTGGAATTTCATTTTTTGTGGGAGCGGTGTCGGCTCTTCTGTCTCCTTTAAGCGGGGACTTCAGCGCCAAATACGTGGCCAAAAACCAGCCGGTGAAATTGGCGGCGATGGAAGGGCAGTGGGAAACCCAGAGAGGAGCGCCCCTGCGCATTGGGGGGTGGCCCGACGAAACAGAGGAAAAAACCAAGTATGCCATAGAGATTCCCAAAATGCTGAGTTTCCTCGGGTTCTACAATTTCAACGCGGAGGTTAAAGGACTCAAAGAGGTCCCCGCAGAAAATAGGCCACCGGTCGCTATTGTTCATATTGCTTTTCAAATTATGGTGGGCCTCGGCGTCTTGATGAGTCTCTGGAGCCTCTGGGGATTGTGGAAGTTTTATCGAGCTAGATCTCTGTTTGTTGCGCCCTGGTTTTTGAAACTGGGGGTCCTGGCGGGTCCCATGGGAATTATTGCCTTGGAAGCGGGGTGGGTGGTCACAGAAGTCGGCCGGCAGCCGTGGGTGGTTTACAATATTATGCGCACCAGTGAAGCCGTCACTCCCGTCCCTCATGTGAGCGTTTCACTCTTCGCCTTTTTGGCCCTATTCATTATTCTGTACTTCATCACGCTTGGCTTCGTCTTAAAATTCACCAAGGATCTCGACCATGTTTCAGCCTGAGTTTTGGATCGCCTTCATTATTGTTTTAGCTATCGCTATATATTCTTTAACCGGGGGCGCGGATTTGGGCGCGGGAGCGTGGGCGCTCGTCTCAAGGAAGGGACAACGGCAGGTTTTATCTAAAGCTTTGGAACCCATTTGGGAAGCCAATCATGTTTGGCTCATTGTCGTGGTGGTGCTTCTTTTTGTGGCTTTTCCAAAGGCCTTCGCGGCGATATCCGTGGCGCTCCATATTCCTCTCATTGTCATGCTTTTAAGCATCGTGGTTCGGGGGTCTGTTCTGGCCTATATTCTTTATTATGAAAAAGCCCAGCGAAGAATCAGCGGCGGTTTATATTTTCTTTTCGGCTTGGGAAGCCTGATGACTCCGATGGCCATGGGAACAATAATTGGAACCGTTTTTTCCGGCAATGTGAGGGTAGATCCCGCCACCGGAGAAGTTCTAACGGATTATGTGACCCCATGGCTTTCGTTTTATCCCTTGGCCGTGGGAGTCCTGACTCTTTTATTATTCACGTTCTTGGGCGCCAGCTATCTTATTTTTGAAACCCCCGATCCCGCGTTGAAAAGGTCTTTTCGTCTTAAGGCCATTATGAGCGGCCTATTATTGGGATGGATGACGTTGGTGTGCTTTTCATTTTCGGAAGGCGGCTCTTTGGGACTCCGGATCGGATTTAATCAAAAGCTTTGGTCTCTTATTTACTTTTCTCTTTCAGGCCTGGCGGCGATAGGCGCGCTGATGTGCTTTATCACCAAGCGGGATAAGTTGGGACGGTTTCTGGCCGGCGGGCAAGCCCTCATGATTATTTTCGGGTGGGCCATTTCTCAATATCCCAATGTCCTGGTTCCCGACTTAACCATTTCCAACAGCTCCTCTCCACAAGAATTATTAAATCCTCTTCTCGTCGCGTTGGTGATTGGCCTGGCGCTCATCGTTCCTTTGTTCGTTTATTTTTATTGGGTTTTTAAAAAACCACAGCTTTCTCCTTTCCATTCAGGCGCGACTCCTTCCGGAAAATAATCAGCTAAAAAAAAGCAAAACGTTTCGAGCCGCCCAGGCTCAGGGGCAAGAGTTAATTTTGAGATTTGGTTGGAGATTTTCGGCTATTTAAAGACAGTAACTCTTAAATAACACCGTGGTGGGCGACAGATTGGTGAGCCGAATTTCATTTAGGCAAGCTGGAATGAGGACCGTCTCTCCGGATTTCGCCGTTAGGGCCGAATCAATGAGAATTTTTCCCTCGAGAACGGTCAACGTGAAAAATTCATTCATGGCAGCGATGGTCCTGGAATATTTCCGCCCTTTTAACACGAGCCGGTTAACGGCATACCCGGCCTGAGGGTTTCTGATGAGATTTTCCTCTTTCCATTTTCCTTTGTCGGATTCATGTGTCCAAAATTTCCCGTGTTTCAAAAGGCGCCCGTCTTTCTGTGAAAAATTAAGAACGGAGGCCGCTTTCTTGAGATGAAGCTCCCTAAATCGCGGCGGCCCCTTTTTCACGCCGGCATCGGGGCGATTCCAATCCCAAATCCGATAGGTAACGTTGCTGGGTTGTTGGATTTCAAATATTCGAACTCCGCTGCCGATGGCATGAATGGTTCCCGGAGGAAGCTCAAAAATATCTCCTTTTTTAACCTGAATTTCATTGACAAAAGGCAGCACAAATTCGGACGCGCGCGCCCGGATGGCGGGATCGTGAGAAGGGCCCAAATGATTTGTTTTTTCCATGGTCTCAAGGAAAGCTTTTCTGAATTGGCCGGGATTTTTAAATTTCTCAGCCATATTCCGGTTAAAGCCCAGATAAATTTTGCCGGATCCCGGCGCCTTTTCCACGTCAACGATGAACCAGCTTTCAAATTTACCTGAATCCTTTTCGTGACGCCGGGCATACCCCTCATCCGGATGGACTTGGAGAGACAAGGTGTCTTTGGCATCAATGAGTTTCACCAGGAAGGGGGCTTTTTTGCCAAATTTTCGAACGATGGAGGAACCCAGGATTTCTTTGGGGAATTTTTTGATAAGGGTCGGCAAAACCGATTCCTTCCCCGGCCCGAAGTATACCCGGCTGGGATGATCTTTATGGCCGGAAAATTCCCACGATTCTCCGCACGGGGTGCCGCGCCTGGCGCGAATCCCTTTCCAGGCGGGGATCCAGGACCCCCCCCACATATTTTCCGTCAAATTGGTCTTCTTAAGACGTATCGCTCTATTAATTAGGTGCTTTTTCATTTTTAATCTAAAATCCCGGTATGAAATTATGGCAACACCGGTCTTGGCTTATTTTTGAAGCGCTCCTTCTTACAATAATTATTTCCGGTTGTGCCAGAAAATTTGACCCTCTCCTTTCAAGGGCGGTCAAATCCTATTCGGCCCAAAATTATGTGGAAACCATCGATGCCCTGAGTCTGGCTCTCCGAAATTGGCGGGAATCGGATGGAACAGAAAAAAAAGCGCAGGCCACAGAACTTCTGGGAAAAGCGTACAAGGAAATCGGAAAATTCGATAAGGCGATGGATCACTTTTCTGACGCCATTGAAATGTCCTCAAATACATATGATTCCGCCTACACACTTGGAATTCTGAACCTGGCGGCCAGCAAGCCCAATGAAGCCATTCGGGCGTTTAAAACAGCTCTTAAAATGAAGAAAGATGACCCGCTGGCTTTGGTGGGACTGGGAAATTCCTATTTTTCCCTGAATGACTTCGTTCAAGCCCAGGTGGCATACAACAGGGTGATCGAAACCTCTCCAGGCGTATCCACGGCGCTTGAATCCTTGGCTATCATTAATAAAAGAAATAAAGAAAAAAGAGCCGTTCGTCGAGCTATCCAGAATTTCCGACGAAGATAAATTTCCTTATAGAAACCCTTCCGTTTTGAGGATCCCGGCTTTTTCAAAGGCCGCTGCCGCATCAATATCTCTTCCCGCCTCTTTCAAATAATAACCAAGTTCTGCCCACAAAACGCCATAGATTCGGTTTCGAGCTATGGCTTCGTTTTGTTCTTGAATGGCTTTTACAAGATCTTCCGAAAAGCCTTTTGTTTTATATCGAAGATAATGGCTCTGAGCCAAACCTCGATGGGGGTCGCTCGGCAACAAGTCCAATTCCGTCGCCGTTTTAAAAGCCGATATGGCTCCATCGGCGTCCCCCGTCTTAAGTTTTTCCCGACCGTCAACAAAATTTTGGCTCGCCATGAAAATCGACAAGATATAAGGCGCGCCAGCCAACAAAAGGAGAGAAAGAATTGTCGCGGAAAACGGGCGTGGCTTCCAGAATGTCATGAGAGCCGGCGCTACCGCGGCCCCCAAGAAAATGGCCATTATCAGAAGAATCGCGAAATACTCAAGGCCGACGCTGATGGTAGAAAAAAAGATGAGTAAGAAAATTCCCAAAACAATCTCCCGACGGCCTTCCGCCAAAGGCTGGGGTCGAAGCGTTTTACTAAGCCATCGGGTAAAAAAGATGAAAGTCCCCAGGAGCCCCAGAATTCCCGTTTCCGCCAAAAGGGTCACCAAAAAACTATGAGCGAACAAGGTGCTTTGTATTTCACCGACTTTGTAGGCCGGAAAGGCGTTTTGGAAATTTCCTATGCCCACGCCAATCCAAGGATGATCTTTAAATATAGCGTAGCCGATGGCCCACCAATCTAGACGGGAAAAAGAGCTTCGCGCATAATTTCCCACCCCCCAACCGTAGGTTCTGGAAAATTTGTAAACGAGAATAATCTCCCCCACAATAATGAGAGCCAGAGGAATTATTAGAGCCAACCGTTGATGTTGTTTGATAAATTGGTTTAGCGCTTTCAAACCGAAGAAAAAGGGAAATCCGATGATTAAACAGATCCAACCCCAAATGCTGCTGGTGGTGGCCAAACATAGGAGGTTGGCCGCCAATCCACTCATCCAGAACCATTTGTCGGAGTTATTTTTTTTCCAACATAAAAATGTCTGTGAAACTAAGGAAGGCAGCCAAGGAAGTAAAAATGAAACAAAAATATTGGCGTTGACTAATGTGCCCGCGGCTTCGGTTCCGGCCGGAAAATATTTCCAAAATTGAGGAATGGAGAGCGCGGCTTCTAACCAAAATAAAGGGATAAGGATTTTTACAAAACGAATCCATCGGTCCCGGTCTTTTAAAATTTGGCCCGCCAAAATAAACAAGACCGCGGCGGCCATCCAATCCAACAATTCCATCCGAGATTCCCCCGGATTAACAGAGCGCCAAAAAGACAAAAAAAGGGGGACGAAAACCACCGGCAGCCATGGAAGAAAATCAAGAGGAAGACCCTGCATTTCTGGCCGCCGAGCGGCTCTCCAAGCTTGGGTGAGAAATAAAATTCCGATTGCCGTGTAAACAAGAGAAGCCGCCCATAAATCATGGGCGCCATTGGCCACGACGGAAAAAATCAATAGCATGGACAACGCTAGTTCCATCGAGAATTCCTAATTAAGGCATTTTTATTGCTTGTCAACATACCTACCAATTTACCATAGAAAAAATCATGAAAAAATGGGATGCAGGTATAACTTTGAGCAAAAAACACATTGAAATAACCGCCTGATTCATATTGAAAAATATCACATACTCCAAATATATTTATGGTCGATCTTCTACTTGGTTCCTTTTAAACTAATATGGTCGAGCCGATAAATTACGGGGGGGACATGAACAAACGTGTTGGGGGAAAATGGTCCTTTTGTTCTAATTCCATTTCTGGGTCCATAATCTATCTGGTCATCATATTTATGGCCATTCTGGCTGTCATCCCTGTCAGCATGCGGTTTTTAACCGTCTCTCGCCAAAGCACTCAAAGTCAAATTAATCAAGTCGTTCAGGCTCAGAACGTGGCGCGGGCGGGTTTAACGGAAGCCGTATCCTGGTTTCGGCGTCAAGCGGTTCAGCCGGTTCGAAGCCAATCTGATCCAACTCTATTTCCTTACCCAGACGCGGCTTTTTCTCCAAAGAACACCGGAGATCCAACCACCAGCGACACCATTGATGAATCAACCGGCCTCGTTAAAGAATTTCAGCTCTCTGAAACTAAAAATCTCTGGGCGCGGTTTGAAATCAAACGTCAGCCCGACCCGAATTTAAATCCCCTCGATCCCCATGCCGTTCACGACGTCACCGACAAGAGGATCGAAGGTTCCACCGCGGGGGAAGGATTGGCTTGGTATTTGGAAAGCGCCGGCTATGTGTTTCGAAGAAGGAACCCCTCCATCCCGTTTAATCAGGCGCCCAATGAGATTGTGGGCCACGCCCGGGTGGGAACAGAAATTCGGCGACTGGCTCTCACTCTCCCCGCCAATAGCGCCGTTATTATCAATAATCGATCCAACGCGGCGATTCAGACGAATGGCCGGGTGGCCGGCGGAAACAATATCGGATTGGCCTATTATTCCGGCAGTTCAGGACCTTCGGTATCGGGGTCGGGAGCGAAAGTCTCCGGATCCCCAAACACTTTTGACATTGATGGAGCTGCGGCCTTCGGCACAATCATTTCTCAACAGATCTTCGGTGTGTCCCAAAACGAATTGAAATTGATGGCCGACATAGCGGTAGACAATTTGGCGGATCTTCCTCCTGATTATCCGTCTCTGGCGGTGGTCTATATAAACGGGAACGCCACCTTTGACGCAACACGCCGATTGCGCGGCGGAGGCATTCTTTATGTCAAAGGAAACCTCACGCTTGAAGGAGCCTCAAACACACTTTTCAGCGGCTGCATCTTTGTGACTGGAAACGCCGTCATTCGAGGTCCGGCTCTTATCTCCGGTGTCCTCATTGTTGAAGGGTCTCTGACCATGAATGGGTCCGGGGACGTGGCGGAAGTCGATTACGACAACCCGATTTTAAATTCGGTACGCCAGCAAGTGGCGCAGTACCGCGAAAACAAAGCGATGTACTACGTCTTCTCTGCGTTAAACCAATGAAAACAAAACGGGATAGAAAAAAGGGTGTCACCTTAATCGAATTGGTCATCGGCATGACCATCATGTCGATGGTCATGCTGGCCCTGGCCAACGCGTTTTTGTTTTTAAATAAGCACAGCGTTGACACTCAGGAACGGGCCTTTGCCGCCCAGAAGGCGATCCAGATGATGGAAGAGTTAAGGGGAATTATATCCACTCGAAATGATATTTCCATCGGCATTTTAGATGATTATGACGACGGGGCCGTCATGAATCCCGTCTTGACCACAAAGAAAGATATCACCGATCCGTCGGATGTTTTAAGCAGCAACGACCGAAGAAAATATATGCGCCGGGTCAGCGTCATGATGATTCCCAACGAATCTTTGGCAAGGCAGGTTTTTGTCAGAGTATATAGAACCAAAACCGGAGAGGCCCTGGCCGAAACAGCCAGCGTCATTCGAACGATTCGAGCCCAATATGAAAGCTCTCAAGTTTATGATGTATATGTCATCTCGGTTGAGAATATTCCCGGTTGGTGGATTTCCTTGTCCAGCATGAAGCCGATGTTCGACAATGTCATTCAAGATCTTCAAACTAGAAACCCGGGACTGGAATGGCGAACCCATTGGATCACCCGTCTTTCCTATGGCCGTGACCCCCAATACACTCCTTTTATAAATGAAGCGACCAAAACAAATGAAGTTTCCCCTCCCTGGGTTTATTTTTATCCGGGCCTCATGGATAAACCAAACGTGGGAAATTTCAACTACTATGTTCCCTCTTTCATTAACGGCCGCATTAATGTCGACGGGACCGTCCAAAATCACGAGAGCTATTCCATCGCGGATCAGTTCAACAACGCGGTCCGCTATCCGGACGAAATTCGCATGTACAATGAAGCAGTGGCGACCGCTCAAAGCGCCGGGACCGCCGAGCCGGAAATTAGTCTTCGCATGCTGTTGGAACGGATGAACTCGACCTCAGGCGGACTGGAAAATCTTCTCCTTGTGAACCTCC
Source organism: Elusimicrobiota bacterium (assembly GCA_022709485.1). Classification (GTDB taxonomy): domain Bacteria; phylum Elusimicrobiota; class Elusimicrobia; order F11; family F11; genus JAKLIS01. Next base: position 7,745 of record JAKLIS010000014.1, read on the forward strand.
ACGGCGAATTGATTCCGTTTCCCCCCATCCGGAATTATTCCGACCCCGCAAAGGACCCCGCAGGAAACCCCGATGTGAGAGTGGTCACCCATTCGGAACAGCTCCAATATGCCTCCAATGCGGAAGTGAAACTGCGCGTGTATGGTTATGTCAACAATCCCGATGACTGGGATCCGGCGACGGAGCTTTCCACAATGACCATCCTTCTGACCGACGTCCGATTAAATTATGGAAATGTTTCAATTCGAAAATTGGTCGGAAATAACGGAGTCCCTTACGCCTGGGAGGACGCCGTCTTAAATGTGGATTACACTTTTAGTAATCCTCTCAGTTCTCAAACCTTGATCACGTTGTACAAAACCCCCTTGAGGGCCGCGCCAAACGGGAGCCAGGGTTTGGATCCGTCCAATCGTTTTTATGACCTCGAATACATTCCTTGCCTTGCGGCCAATGTGGCCAATTTCACGGAAGGAAACCGCGACCTTGAAATGAACACGCCGGCCCTTCCCAAAAACACCGCGCGATGGGTCATAAAAATCCAGGCGGGCGCCTTGGATGACGGCATGTACACCATCGAAACCCGAATGGATGATGATGTGACCACCGGCAGCGCGGCCAATGAACCCTCCAATGTCTCGCGCACCTATGTTTGGGTGGGACAAACTCCGCCTATTACGGAGCAATACCAATTCATCGGCGATCCACGGCACATGCCTTACGCGGATGTCAAAGCAACCGAGGGTTTTAACTGGTATTTTAGAGATTTTGATGGAAGTGAATTCCCGGGCTTCCCGACAAAAGTGAACCGTTGGCATGGCGGCCCCAATGTCGATGTTCCTCGATTTTTCCTTCTCTATCGAAACGGACTAATCAAATCAGCCGGATTCTGGACCAGCATGACGGGATACTCCAATTATTACATCGGTCTGGGAGGAGAAATGGGATATGACGATTCCAATGGTTTCTCCTCCGGTCTTCCCATTATTCGAAAACCTTGGAATCCAAACGATAATAGCGTGGGGCGGGTCGATGAAATCACGGACGCCCAAACGGAAAATTACACCCGCGTCATTTCCAACACCGCCAATACCTGGTGGGGCCTCTATTGGATTGGAGAGCTGTATCCGGACTCCGCTTATTCAACATGGCAAACCAATGGAAATTTAGCAGTCGGGCCCGGCAACTTCTACCGGGCCAAATATTCGGCGAAAGGATTTGGATACGACCCCCATAAAAGAACGGACATCTACGGGTGTTCCTCCTTCTTCAACGGGAACAATTCCGGGTCAAACGCGCAATATTTCAATCACGAATTTTGGGACAGCAATGTGGGCATAATTACCAATAACGGACTCACGCTGGCTCAAGATTTCAACTTTCCTCTTTTAGGCTCAATGACGGCGCGGCGGCCGTTCCGGTTAAACGCCAAGAACAATAAGCCCGAAGAATGGAATACAACTTTTTATAACTCGCGGCGAACCACCCTTTCGACCCTGGAAAATTATTACGAGGCCCAGGGAAACACCTCCTCGCATGATTCAAGCGCGCTCATACGGATGCAGTTGGGGTCTGAGGTCGGCTCCGTTGTGATGAATGGCTTATCGCCTCAAACTCAGTTTGGTTCCGCTCAAATATCCAAAATGTGCGTTATCAATCTCATCAGGGGCTTTATGGCGGCGGGAAACCCCGCTATTACGGTCGATCGAATTCCCCAGGTGCCCATGGTCACCATATCAAGCCCCACCACCAGCGACGAATTTAATGATCCGTCGGATATTGAGGTTTCTTGGGTGACCAGCTGGAACCGATGGGATTTAAAGCCTTATACGGAAACCTACCCGTCCGGATATTCCGAAAGCACCAATTTGATCACAAACATAAAGTACTCGGATGATAACGGAAAAAATTGGTATTTTGCCGATGATCAAAGTCCGGCCGAAGTCGGAGTCAAATCCGCCGCCCACAACTCATTTGACCCCATGACATGGGCCGTCGATTCTCTCCCCAGAGGCAATTATATTCTTCGCGTAGAAGTATACAGGGAACTATACAATTTGCATTATTCCTATCATCAAAGGCAGATTTACATAAAACGATAAGTGGAAAAAATGAATAGATTTTTAAATCGCTCGAGGAAAGGCATCTCTTTAACGGAACTCCTTATCGCCATGGCCGTTCTGGGCATCATCACACTTCTCACAGCCCCCTTTTTCACCCTGACTCAACGGGGCTTCACTTCAATGGAAGCCCATAATTCCCTTAAATCGGGCGGGCAGGAAGCCATTAATAAAATGGGAAACAAACTTAGCCAGTGCAAACGCCTGTTCGAAAATACCGCAGAATCAAGTGAATTCTTATCCCGAGTCACGATGACAACCGCCCCCGCCGTTTTGGCCGGCAGTCATCTTCCTATTATTAGTGAGAATGGTTCTCTTTCGCCTGGGACCACCGGGTTTATCGCCGCGAACGCGGGGAACTCTCTTTTTTTCGCTTCGGTCGAAGCTCCCAAAGATTTGGGCGTGGTGGACTCCACCGATGCCTATTGTCAAGCGAGGATTGATCATTATCAATTTAATTATTTCTTTTTGGCTGAAGATAACGCGGTGAGCATTCATAATCAGCCTAAAATCAATCTTTGGCATTGGCAGAGCATAAAGTACGCCGATTACACTCAGATTGCAAATATTGCCGATCCCGGGAAAAAAGCGGATGTTGTTCGAGTTTTGGTGGCTTCCGGAACGACTCTTGCCTGGGATCCGTCCGCCACCGACGTTGATGCGGCTTTTTTCAGCTTAGATGCATCCGGATCCTTAAGTCCTGAAGCCGGTCACGTCATAACGGAGGAAAAAGCGGAACCCTTGATTGTTCTTGTGACTGGAATGACAATGGGCGGCTACAGGTATGGGATTTCTTCAAACTCCGGGGTTTCTAATCCATCACCAAAAACAGTTCCCGTGTTTGCCCAAGCCTCTGGAAAATTCCCTTCCGGGTTTGAGACTTTGATCGTGGGGCCCAACAGCGCGCGGCAGGTTCTCATTCGGCTGGTTATCGTAGCTCTGGGATCTTTTAAAGGCACCATTGCCAATGAACAGCTGGTCCTTACGACAGCCAGAGATTTGTGGTAAAAATCATTGTTGACACGAGGAGGCCCATATGACTGAAACGGATAATCATAATTTGACGCCGGGTGATAAACCTGACAATCTTTCTTTAAAGCCTGAAGCCAAAGTTCAAACCAAGAGGCGCACGGTTCTCATCAACCGAACTCTTCAATTTAAAATCGCCATTATTTCCCTGAGTTTATTCCTTCTAGCGGCTTTCGCCGTATGGTGGGAAACGTACAGGACTTTTACGAATTTGTCGGCGAGCGGGATGTTTGAAGGCAATGGCGGTAATATCATGCCGGTTATTTCGGGACTCAGCCAAGCGATTTTCATAAAGATTTCCCTTTTCTTGGCTCTTGTTTGGGTGTTGACCATCGCTCTCTCTCATTATGTGGCGGGACCCCTGTTCCGATTTGAGGCGACTCTCCGGTCGCTCCGGGAGGGAGACTTGAGGCAGCGCATTAAATTAAGAAGGTTCGACCAATTAAAAGGGACGGCCAATGAGTTCAACGCCACCCTCGAAAGGCTCCATGAAATCGTTCTCCATGACAGAAAAAGAATTGAGGAAATTAAAGGAACCTTGGAGGACCTTATGAAAAAGGCGGATAAAGAAACAGCCGAAGAGATTTCTTGGGTTATTTCAGAACTTGAAAAAATTGGAGGGGCCTTCAAGGTTTAATATCCTTCCATCGGCCTTTATTTTTAAAACCCAGGCCCTGGAGGGTTTCCATTTCACTTCTTCAAAAATGCGCCCTTTTTCTGTTGTTATCCGTCTCCGCGGCGCTCCTTTTTTCCACGGCCGCCGAAAAGTCGCCGGTTTATGACGAACTCATTTATCCCTCCGCCGGGTTAATACAGTGGAAAACCGGTGATTTCTCTATCAATAAAACTCATCCTCCCCTTCAAAAGCTTTTATCGGGCCTTCCTCTATTGTGGGCCCGGGTCCCTCTCCCCGCCAAGTCCCGCGACCAGGGCATGGATGAATGGCGAACGGGTTATCTTGTTTTCTTTCAAGATCTCACCCATTCGCGAAAATGGATTTTTTTGTCTCGAATCCCCACGGTGTTGATTTCCCTCCTCCTCCTTCTAACTGTTTTTATTTGGCTGTTTATTAAACACGGAGTCCCGTCAGCTCTCGTAGGGACCAGCTTGCTTGCGTTTGATCCCCTTGTCTTAGGAAACGGGTCCCTCGCCCTCAATGACCTGTTTGTGACGTTTTTTTTCTTCCTATCCGTCGCCTTATTTTTTGAATCTTTGAATGGCGCCTGGTGGAAGAGCGCCCTTTGTGGAATATCCATGGGGGCGGCCATTGCCAGTAAATTTTCGGGAATAATTCTCCCGGTATTATTTTTTATTTTCTTCTGTTATCAGCAAATTAAGAATCCGCGCAAACAGCTCCCCCGCCTGCTTTTAAGACTGGCCGTTATTTTCATTTGCGGGACTTTTTTTATTCTCGCTATCTATCAGTTTAAGCCTTCTCTATTTTTGGACGCCTTAAAAACCAGCCTATTTCTCCGGCACGGAGAAATAAATCCGGGTTTTTTGTTGGGGCCCATTTCATCTCACGCGACTTGGATTTATTACCCGGTTGCTCTTTTAATTAAAACCCCTATACCCATTTTAATCATATGGATTTATTCCCCGGTTTTTCTTATAAAAACCAAAAATAACGCCACTCTCGTTCCTTTTTTTATTTTTATCACGGGGTTTATTTTTCTTTTGGCCATGGCCTCCCCCAATCATTTTGGCCTCCGCTATATCCTTCCGGCCGTTCCTTTCATGGCCGTTGCCTCAGGCATAGCCTTTGCAAAAATAAAAAACAAAACCGAAAAAATGGTTTTTCTTCTCCTCGTGGGATGGCTGGCGGTGGAGACGGTTTTTTTTCATCCCCATCACATGGCCTATTTCAATCAGTTCGTCGGTGGACCCCGCAATGGGTACAAATGGCTGGATGGATCCAACCAGGATTGGGGACAAGATTTGCCGGCGTTGGCTCATTTTTTAAAGAAAAATGGAAACCCGTCTCTGGTCTTGGGGTATTACGGATCAGCCGCCCCGGAAGCCTATGGAATTCAATATCAAGACGCCTATTCCCCCGCCATAACAAATAGTTTTCGCGAAGAATTTATCAATCCGCCCGATCCAGAAAAGGAATATTTGGCCGTGAGCGCCCGGTTGCTGGCCGATCCCCAGCTCAAGTCCGTCTATGGATGGCTGAAAGAGAAAGTTCCCATCGCCTTTCTGGGATACACCATTTTTGTATATGAAATCACGAATGATATTTCGGCCCACCAAAATTTGGCCCAACTTTATTCTTTGATGGGAAGGAAGGCGCTTTTAAAGCGAGAAATCGATCGGATCAGGAGAAGGGGTCAAGTCGCTACATGACTCATTTTTTAAATGTCTAAAAAATGAGTCATGTAGCGACTTGATAATCATCTAGGAGTCCCCTCCAAGGGATAAAATCGTTTGTGTTCTCAAGAACAAAC
>JAKLIS010000140.1 GCA_022709485.1 Elusimicrobiota bacterium
AGCTTCTGACCTTTCACCTCCGTACAGGCTGCCACGGGCAAAAGGCAATTTCCCTCTAGTCTCCTAAGAAACCTTCTCTCCGCTCGGCCGGCCGCGTCGGAAGAAATATCCTTAATGCTTTCTAAAAGTTTTAGACAGTCAAAGTTATTTTCTTTTAATTCAACGCCCAAACATCCCTGGCAAGGCGCGGGCATCATTTCGGAAATTTCAAGAACCTGCGTGATTCCCATATCTAACTTGAGTCTTTTTAGCCCGGCGACGGCAATGATAATAGCCTCGAAATTTCCCGCTTTAAGCTTTTTCAGCCGGGATTCGACATTCCCGCGCAAATGTTCAAAACGAAACTTTCCAGGATAATGAAATTGAACCTGGGCTTGGCGGCGGGGAGAGCTGGTCCCGATTCGCGAATCCGGCGGCAAATCTTTTAAGGTTTGGCCGGCCCGGGTGACCAGCGCCTCTCGAGGGTCTTCTCTCACAGGGATGGGCCCCAACACAAGGCCGGCGGGGAGCTGATAAGGCATGTCTTTTAACGAATGGACCGCGACATCGATTTCTCCGCGAAAGAGAGCGTCCTCAATTTCCTTAACAAAGACGCCTTTCCCTCCCATCATCTGGAGAGATGTGGTTTTATCTCGGTCGCCTTGGGTTGTAATTCCGACGATGGAAATGTCTAACTTAGGATTTTTATTTTTTAATTCTTTAGCAACCCAATCGGCCTGAGTTTGCGCCAGGCGGGATTTACGAGCGCCGATTCGAAGCCGCATTCGCGGGCTCCAATATTTTCCCGGCAGGGATGGTTTTATGTGATAGAGGGATGTGTTTGCCATCGGCTTGGGATAGAGTCCATTTATAAAATTCTTCGGCCATTCCCATCACTACGGTCTCCGCATGGCCCAATAGTTCAATTCTCTTGACCAAATTGACGCCCACCAGATCCCGAAGGTCATCGATGTTATAAAGATGGACCTGAGGAAGGGTTTCAACGCCAGGTTCAACATTACGCGGGACTCCGATGTCGACTAAATAAATGGGCGCCTCTTTCCGCGCCTTCATGATGGGTTCCATCATAGACCGAGTCACCACGGGTCCATCGGCCGAAGTCGATGCGATAATGATGTCCGCTTTTTGAATTTCTTCCGTAATTTCATCCATTGACTGACCAATCCCGTTGAAAATTCGAGCCAGTTCTTCGGCTTTAGATCGCGTGCGGTTTAATACGACGAGAGCTCCCGGCTTATGGGATAAAAGGTGGCGAATCGCCACTTCCGCCATTTTCCCGGCTCCAATGAGAAGAATTCGTTTGTTTTCCAAGGTTCCAAATATTTTTTCAGCGAAATGAACGGCCGCGCTTCCAATGGAGCTGATTCCTTCGGCAATGCGCGTTTCCGTTCGAATTAGTTTGCCCACAAAAAGCGCGCGCTGAAACAAAACATTCAATAATTTGCCGGTGGTCCCGGTTTGTTGAGCGCATTGATAAGCCTCCCGGACTTGGCCCAAAATTTCCGTTTCCCCCACCACCATGGAATCCAGACCCGCGGACACCCGGAAAATCTGTTGAATAGCGCCCTTGCCTTCATATCGGTAAAAAGCATGGGGGGATATTCCTTCCGGACACAGATGTGTGCGGAAGTAGGCTTCAAGGGCAAGAAATCCAGCGCGAGAATCAATAGATGTGTTGGCATAAATTTCAAAACGGTTGCAGGTGGAGAGAATAACCACTTCATCCAAAGGGGGAATATCTTTAAGGGCTTTCAAAATCAGAATGATTTTATCCCGGGTGAGGGCAAACTTTTCCCGGATTTCGATGGGCGTGGTTTTATGGGAGAGACCTAATACGATAACACTCATGGAATTTTTTCCGTCAAGGGCTCCGATTTTAACTTAATTTTCCGTCTGGAAGATCGCTTTAAAGGATTTTGAGGACCTCGGGTTGGCGACGACGCATTTCTTCAACCAAAATCGTTAATTTTTGGGGGGTGGCCGTCCGGGAGCATATCGGGAAAAGAGCGTCCTCTTCCTTCAGAAAATGGCTTTCCATCAAGGCTTTGAATTGAATGGCCTTCGCTTCCCAAAGGTCTTTATCCTCTGAGCGAGTTCCCAAAAAAGAAGCCATAAGGACTTCAATGTCCTTATGCTCATCCACAATTTCCTGGACAAATTTTTTCTCGAGAAGCCGTTCATTCTCGAAGGCTGGAATGAACACTTGATCTTCAAACCATGCGTGGGATTTAACCGCCCGGACCAGTGATTTTGATATTAAATTAAGGCGAGGCTGAGTTCGATGAAAATTTCCCAATATTTTTCGAATCATCCGGTGATCAGCAATTAAAACGTCGATGGCATTGACCATATTATTTACCCAGCCACTTTAAAAGAAATGACGAGCTTCTCCCACTCTTTCAAAACATGGCCATCCCACCATCCCTTCTCTACTTCGGACCACAATATTTCAAGTGATTTTTCCATGGAAAAAGGCTCTTTGTATGAGCGGCGGGATCTGAGCGCGTCATAAATATCGGTCACATTTATGATTCGAACCAGAAGAGGAATGCTGACGGCTTTTAGGCCGTCCGGATAGCCTGTCCCATCTAATTTCTCGTGGTGATTTCTGATGAGAGGTATCGCGCCTCGGACGGATTTAAGTTTTTGACAAATTTGACATCCAAAAACAGGATGCTGTTTCATGACGTTGAATTCATCCGGAGTGTACACCCCGGGCTTGGACAAAATGACATCGGGAATAGCAATTTTCCCAATATCATGAAGCATCCCCCCTTGACGAAGAATGGCCAAGTCTTCTTCGGAAAGACCCATGCTTTTTCCCAAATCCACGGCGTAATGAGCCACCCGGTCGGCGTGACCCATTGTAAATTGATCTTTGGCCTCCATGGTGCGGGTGAGAGCGTATAAAACGCTTTCAGCGTCATCCATTCCATCCATAAGAATTTTTATCCGCAGGAGAGATTGAACACGGGCCAAAAGAGCATGGGGGCTCACCGGATGGATAAGAATATCATCAAAACCGGCCTCGACCGCGAGTACTTCATCCGATCGCATTTCCGGCGGAAGGATCAAAATGACCGGAAGGTAGCCCAATTCAGGGTCCGACTTTACCATACGACAAATTTCGAGGGCGGTCGGGTTCCGGAGAGAGTAATCGACCAAAAGCAAGTCCGGAGGATTTTCCGACCGGATGATATCGAGAACTTGGTTTCCATTGGTGGTTAACTGAACATCGAGTCCGTTTTCAGAGAATAGACTTTTAAAGGCATCGCTCAGGCTGGAGTTTTCTTGACCAATTAACACTTTAGTGGGATAGGAATTCATAATAAGAATTGTAGTTTAACAGAGCTCCCCACCGGCGTCAATGAACACAAGTTAATGAAGTGGTAGAATACGCTTTTGAAAAAATTGAGGTATTGAACCGTGCCCGGAAAAAATTCAAAAACAACCAAAATTGATGAGCTAGAAATCATTTCAACCCTAACAGAGTTATTGGTTTCAAACCAGGATTTAAAAACAATTTTGGAAGAAGCGAAAAATCTCGTGAGCCGCTTGACCAAAGCGGACGCCTGTTTTATATACCTATACGAACCGGCCACCTCAGAGTTGGTTCTCTCGGCTTCTAAAACCCCCCATCCCAAAGAACTGGGAAAAGTCCGGGTTAAATTTGGAGAAGGCGTCACCGGCTGGGTGGCCGAAAACAAAACTCCCGTGGCTATCTCAGAAAACGCCAAAAATGATCCGCGATTTTTGCGGTTATTCGCCGAAGACAGTTTTGAGGCCCTTTTATCGGCCCCCATTTTCATAAAGGAAAATGTGGTCGGAGTCATCAATGTCCAACACCGAAAATCACATCAATATCCCGCCCGCCTCGTAAAATTGTTGACCTTAATTGGTCGCCATATCGGGCGGGCGGTTGAACTGGCCCGCGTCTATGAGGAATCCATTCGGCGAGGGAGAACCATCGAAACCCTATCTGCCGTGGCGAGCACGCTTGTTCAAGACCGATATCCGGAAGAAATTATGCAGCTCATCACCAAAATGACCGCTCAAATGATGGGGTCCAATATTTGTTCCATCATGATATTGGACGAAAAAAAGAAGGAATTAAAAATTGTGGCGGCGCAATCACTGATTCCGGGATATTTCACACGGCCAACCCTTAAAATTCAAGGGAGTTTAACCGGCCAGGTGATAGCCTCGAAGAAACCGCTCATCATTAAAGATGTTCGAAAGGAACCTTCCTATCAGCTCAGAGATTTGGCGGTTCAGCAGGGGTTGGTCTCGCTTCTTTCAGTTCCAATGATTTTCAAAAATAAAGTCCTCGGCGTGATGAACTCTTATACGTCGCGAGAAACATGGTTTTCTGACGAACAGATTGCCTTTCTCCAATCGGTGGCTAATCAATGCGCCGCCGCGCTCGAGAACACCCGCCTTTTATCTGAAAAACTGGCTGTTCAGGAAGCCCTTGAAACGAGAAAAGTGGTGGAAAAAGCCAAAGGGCTTCTCATGAAAATGAAAAACCTTTCTGAAGCGGACGCTTTTAGAGAAATCCAACAACAGAGCATGGATCGACGAAAATCAATGAAAGAAATCGCCGAGGCTGTCATCCTGGCTCATGAAATGAAATAGACGATCTCGAATGAGAATTGCTTTTGCCCAAATCAATCCCACTGTCGGCGATATCGCCGGAAATGCCGAACTCATTATCGACAAAATCAAGGAAGCGGAAGAAAACAATTGTGATTTGACGATATTCCCTGAGCTCGCTTTGACCGGTTATCCGCCGGAAGATCTAATTTTTAAACCTTCCTTCATTAGTGACAATTTAACCGCGTCAAAAGATCTTTCCCGCATGATAAACAAAGGCGCCGTTCTAATCGGTTTTATTGATAAATCCGGTTCCCATCTCTATAACGCCCTCGGC
>JAKLIS010000141.1 GCA_022709485.1 Elusimicrobiota bacterium
TGTATTATTCTGAAAATGACGTGACCTTGGGGGGAATAACCGTTCATGGGCAAGTAATCTTGGTGACCCCAGGCAAAATATTTATCGCGGGCGATGTTAAAAAGGCAAGCCAAGAAACTTATTTTACGAATCCGGGTGAATTTGACCCCGTGTTATGCGGCAACGGAAATGAATACTCCAAAGCGCATCAATTGGTTTTGATGGCCCGGGAGGGAGTGGTTATATATAACGACTATTCTGACCGGGCGGGGACGAACCTCGATGACCCTGATACCCTTACCCTTGAGGCCTATGTGATTGCGCCGGATGCCACCATCACCGTCCAAAAAGTTGATAACGACATAGACCCCAGCACCCAAAAACTTAATTTCTTAGGCGCCATGGTTTTAAATCGGACGCCGGATTTGTCGGATTACTTTCAAAATTCGGGGGGGGGGACTGGTCCCCGAGAGTACAATCCCGACAAATCTCTTGTCGGTAAAACAGCCCCGCCGTTGCGCAGAAATGCCGTTATTTTTGCGCAATTTCACTTCGGGTACGTGGACCGGCTTTCATCCTATATTAAACCCGATCCGACGTTCGAGCCCGTTTGGACCGTTATTCCCGAACCCACCCCCGTTCCGTCAGGGACCTAACACAAAGGCCCTCCATTCTGGACCCTGTTTTTCCTCGAAAAAAAAGAAAAAAGAGGCCTGTTTTTTTGTAATATTCTGCCCTCTTAATTGAGACCGCCTTTTTGATCCATTCCATTGGGACTGATGTCAGCATTACCCTTCAAACCCTTGTGAAGCTTTGAAAAGCGGAATTTTTATTACTAGGAGGGAGTCAACCAAAAAACTTATGACAATCAATCAAACCACCCAAACTGGAAACGCCGCGCCAGAACCGGCGATTTCTATGAAATCCCTGCTTGAAGCGGGGGTCCATTTCGGGCACCAGACCCATCGGTGGAACCCAAAAATGGCCAAATATATATTCGGAAGCCGTAACAATATCCATATCATCGATTTACAGAAAACCGTCCGGGAACTAAAAAAGGCCTATGGCTACATTCGCAGCGTGGCCGCGGAAAAGAAATCCATTCTTTTCGTTGGAACCAAGAAACAGGCCCAGGACACCATCGTGCAAGAAGCCAAACGCTGTGGATCGCCCTATGTGGCGGAAAGGTGGCTGGGGGGAACTCTCACCAACTACGAGACCATTCGGAAATCCATTAAGCGGTTTAAAGACCTTCAAAGCATGAAAGAAAAAGGCGTCTTCGCTCTTTTATCCAAGAAAGAGCGGGCGATGCGTGAAAAAGACATCCGACGGCTCACAAAATCGCTCATCGGCATCATGAATATGGATGATCTGCCTTCCTGCATGTTCGTGATCGATCCCGCCAATGAAACCACCGCCATTCTTGAAGCCAAGAAGATTGGAATCCCCATTGTGGCCGTTTGCGACACCAATTCCGATCCCGACCTCATTGATTACCCCATTCCGGGCAATGATGATGCCATTCGAGCCATTCGGCTTATTACCGGGCTTATTGCCGACGCCATCATTCAAGGCCGGGACTCCGTCAATGAGGATAAACAGATGGCCGAAGGGATGGATTCCGTTCCTTCAACTGAAACGGGGGCCGTATCTGCGGCGCCGGTCCAGCCCATGGGTCACAGCGTAGCGGCTTCCGAAGGCCAGATCGCCTAATTTACGAATCTCCAATTCGCCCGCCGAAGCCCTTCATGGGCGATGGGGCTTTGGAGGAAACTTAAAAGGAGAATTTTTCAATGCCAACCGTAGAGATTAAAGCGCAAGATGTTCAAAAACTCCGTCAAATGACCGGCGCCGGCCTTATGGACTGCAAAAAGGCGCTTGTTGAGGCGGCAGGAAATTTCGACAAAGCCGTTCAATATTTAAGAGAGCAGGGAATCGCCAAGTCATCCAAAAGAGCGGACAAAGTGGCGGGGGAAGGATTGATCGATGTTTGGGTTTCAGACGACGGAAAACAGGGGATTTTAATCGAACTCAATTGTGAGACCGATTTCGTCGCCCGCAATGAAGATTTCGTCAAAATGGGCAAAGATCTCATCAACAAAATTAGTTCTGATCCCAAGCTCACCGACATCAAACAAATTCCCCTGGAGCCCTTGCAGGCCTTGTCTTCAAAAACTGGTGAAAAAGTTGAGTTTAACCGCTTTGTTCGCTATAAGGTGGCGGGCGAAGGATTGATCGGAAAATATCTGCATCCCGGCTCCAAGTTGGCCGTGTTGGTGGAAGTTCAAACTTCAAAAAATGCGGCCAATAGCAACGACCTCAAAGATTTGGTGAAGGAATTGGCTTTGCAGGTGGCCGGGGCCAATCCCGCCTATGTGAGCCAAAAAGACGTTCCGGGCGACATTATTCAGCGGGAAAAAGACATCTTCAAGAAGCAGATGGAAGCGGAGAAAAAAAGCCCTGAAATTCTTGAAAAAATCGCCACCGGCAAGCTAAAACAATATTATGAGGCCAATTGTCTTTTGGACCAGCCCTATGTGCGTGATGCCGCGGGAAAGACCAAAATTCAGGATTTGATAAACACAGTTGCCAAAAAAGAAAACGTTGAAATAAACGTGGTTCGATTTGACAGATACCGGGTGGGCGGCGCATAAGAATAATTGGCCCCAAGCCAATTCTGGACTTGAAATAAGGGGTAAACATTCATGAGGCGAATTGTTCTCAAACTTTCGGGAGAAGCTCTTCTCGGAGATGATCGTTATGGCCTTAACATGGACAGCTTGTTTCGAATTTCAAGAGAAATCAAAGACGGGCTCACGAAAACAACCCAGCTGGCCATCGTCATCGGCGGGGGCAATATTTGGCGGGGTGGCCGGGGCCAGGGCCTCCAATTGGAGAGAGCCATTTCCGATAACATGGGGATGCTCGCCACCATTATTAACGCCATCGCCCTTCAAAATTCCTTGGAGCAAATCGGCGTTCCCACTCGGGTCATGTCGGCCATGGAAGTGTCCCGCGTGGCCGAGCCCTACATACGGCGCCGGGCCATCCGGCATTTAGAGAAAGGTCGCGTCATCGTTTTCGCCGCTGGAACCGGAAACCCTTATTTTTCGACTGATACAGCCGCCGCCCTGCGCGCCTCGGAAATTGGAGCGGACATGCTTCTTAAGGCCACTCAAGTCGACGGGGTTTATAACGCCGATCCTCGAAAATTTAAAAACGCCAAGCTTTATAAACGCCTCACCCTTCAACAAGCCATTACCAAACGGCTGGGTATAATGGACACATCTGCCATGGCGCTTTGTCAGGAAAACAACCTATCTATTCAAGTTTTCAATTTGCAAAAACCAAAAAATATCGCCAAAGCCATTCGCGGGCAGTCATTCGGAACACTGGTGACGCCCTAACTTAAATTAGCGGGGGGAAATCCTATGATAGAGAATATTTTTGCTGACGCAGAACTTCAGATGAAGAAAACCCTTGATAGGGTGCATGCTGATTTCTCCACCGTGCGGACCGGACGGGCGTCGCCCGCTTTATTGGACGGGGTTCGAGTGAGTTATTACGGGTCTCAAGTGCCTATTAATCAAGTGGGAAACATGGCGGTGACGGAAGCCCGGACCATTGAAATCCGTCCTTGGGACGTGTCGGTGATTAACGAAATCGAAAAAGCCATTGGAGCCGCCAATTTGGGCGTCACTCCGAATTCCGACGGAAAAGTGATCCGGCTCACATTTCCGGCTCTCACAGAGGAGCGGCGCAAGGATTTAGTGAAACTTGTTAAGAAATTAGCGGAGGATTTCAGGGTGTCCATGCGGAATATTCGCAGAGAGGCTCTTGAAAAAGTTAAAAAAGCCGAAAAAGACAAGATCATTTCTCAGGATGTTCGCGCTCAGCAGGAAAGCCGCATGCAGGCAATGACCGACGCCTATATCAAGAAAATCGACGAATTTTTAGCGGCCAAAGAAAGAGAAATTCTCGAAGTCTAAATTTCAATCGACAAGTTTTACAAACCTCACAATGTCATCCAACAAACCGTCCTTCCTTCATGGGATTGATATGTCCCGTTTACCCCGCCATGTGGCCATCATTATGGATGGAAATGGGCGTTGGGCCAAAAAAAAACGGCTTCCCCGGCTTTGGGGCCATCGGGCCGGAGCCAAGACAGTCCGAGAAATCGTGGAAGCCGCCGCCCGTCTTGGAATTTCAGTTTTAACTCTCTACGCGTTCTCAACTGAGAATTGGACTCGCCCCAAAACCGAGATCATGGGACTGATGCGCCTTCTTTTTCGGACTCTTCGGGCCGAAACGGAAGAATTAAATCGCAATAATATTCAATTGGAGACCATCGGCGATATTTCCAAACTGCCGGCCTTTGTTCAGTCGGATTTGGCCAAGGCCAAAGCGCAATTGGCGCACAATTCGGGCCTCAAGCTGATTTTGGCTTTGAATTATGGCGGCAGACAGGATATCATCCAATCAGTCAACTCTCTTCTCAAAGAGGGTCCTGGAAAGGCGACGGAAGAACTCCTCGAACGCCATCTTCAAACGGCCGGGCTTCCCGATCCTGATTTGTTAATTCGAACCTCAGGAGAAATGAGAGTGTCGAACTTTCTCCTGTGGCAGATTGCGTACTCTGAGATATTTGTGACTCCGACGCTTTGGCCTGATTTCAAAAAAGAAGATTTTTACCGGGCTATCATCGATTTCCAGAAAAGAGAACGACGATATGGAGGAATTGGGTAAATGGTTTTCCCTCGAGTTTTAACCGCCATTATTTTGGTCCCTTTAATCATGATTGCCGTGTGGTTTGGGACCCTTCCATTTTTTTTCCTCGTGCTCGGGATCTGCATTTTGGGAATTTGGGAATACTCACTCATGGCCGAAGAGGGGGGGTATCCCAATCAG
>JAKLIS010000142.1 GCA_022709485.1 Elusimicrobiota bacterium
TTCAGACAATGTCTTAGAGAGAGCGGAAATTCAAGCGCGCCTGGGAGAGGTGGTTTTTAAACGGGGAGACATGCGAAAAGCCGCTAAGTTGATTGAAGAAGCCATTCTTCTTTTGGGATATCGGGTTCCCCAAAATGGTTTCCAAGTGGGAATGAATCTTTTGGTCCAAGGTTTTATCCAGTTCCTTCATTCTTGGTTTCCCCGGCGGTTTGTCTCAAAAGAAACCATCATTAATGATCAGAAATCACTTTTGAAAGTTCGGCTTTTGAGCCGGCTTTCTTACACTTATTTTTATTCATTCGGCCCTCCCTATACCTTGAACGCCCATTTAACGGCGATGAATTTGGCCGAGACATTGGGGGTGTCGGAGGAATTGGGACAAGTTTATTCCGAACACACCATTGCCTGTTCCATGATTGGGCAATTTAAGCGGGCGGTTCGCTACGCGGAAAAGTCGATGGCTGTTAGAAAGGGCTTGGGCGATGTTTGGGGCGAGGCTCAATCCGTTCACTTTTTAAGCTGCGCGCATTATTGGTCGGGGAACTATGGAGGCGCCATTGAAAACGGCCGTTTGGCTGTCGAGCTTTTGGAAAAAACAGGAGATTATTGGGAACTGCATGTGGCCCGGTATCAAATCGCCGCCAGTTTTTACCGATTGGGCCGGTTAAAAGAGGCGGTGGAAGAATCCCATGGACTTTACCGGTCTGGGATGGACATCGGGGATAAGTTGGCCGCGGCCATCAGCCTGGAAGTATTGTCCCGCGCTTCAAAAGGGCGGGTCCCGGAACCGGCTCTCAAAATCGAGATGGAACGCCAAAGAGACGATATTCAACCCCAAGTCCAGGTTCTTATCGCGGAGGGAATTAGACTCATCTATTCAGGAAAAATTATTGAAGCCGTTGAGGTTTTGGAAAAAGGATGGACGCTAACCAAAAACTATCTCGTTTGGAATTGTTATGTGGCGCCCGTCCTCCCATGGCTCGTGACGGCGCTTCGAATGGATCTAGAAAGGCGCGCGCCCTTAAATCCCCTTCTTTTCCGGAAGACCATTCCCCGGATAAAGCGGCTTCTATTTATTAACGATCTCCTTTCATTTATAACCCCGAATGATCGGCCTCACATTTATAGAGAAAAAGGATATCTGGCGGCCATGGAGGGGAAAATGGGCCGAGCGCGGCGCGCCTTTTCCAAGAGTTTGAAAATGGCTGAGGCCGGTAACGCCGTCTACGAACATTGCTTAACCCGCAAGGCGCGCGGCCGCATCGGGGCCAATTTGAATTGGCCGGAGGCCTATAAAGATCTGGAAGAATCCGCCGAAACTTTGGGCCGAATTGAGGGGGAAATGGAAGAAAGCTTGGCTCTGTTTGGTTATTCTGAGGAAAGAAAAGTGACGCTTTCTCTCATTGACCGCTTTGACAATATTATTGAACAGGGGCGCCGGATCTCTGCCACTTTGTCTATTAGCGCCGTCTTTAGCGCTTTAAGAGAAGCCGCCGTCACACTTTTTCGATGCGAAGAATGCTTTATATTCGAGGTTCATGAAGTCGATGGCGGCAGGTTCGGTTTAAATGACGCTTTAGAAACAATCAAATCGGCTCCGGAACTCCGAGACGCGATGTTGGAAATTTTAACGGGGCGGCAGGCCAGGATTTTGGATTTTGGAACATTGTCCCACAAAGATTTGCCCGGCTTTAGCGGATACCGGTCGGCTCTTTTTTGTCCCGTTTTCGCCCGCGGACGCATGGCGGGGTGTCTACTGGCGGTCCATCGGAAAATTTCAGGGTTATTTGGGACCGAAGAGGCGCGGATCGCCGAATTTATCGCTACCATCGCCGGCACAGCATGTGAAAACGCCGAGGGATTTTCACAGTTGCACGATTTAAACCTTTCTTTGGAAGCCCGGGTGGCGGAACGAACGCAGGAACTTCAAGCCGTAAACGCCAAACTGGAACAATTGACTTTAATCGATCCCTTAACCAACCTTTTAAACCGGCGCGGGTTGGAAAGCGCTCTCGCCCATGAAATCCAAAATCGCCGGGGGGGGCCCATGGATATGCTGGCGCTGCTCGTGGACCTGGACGATTTCAAAAGCATCAATGATAAGCTGGGATATTCAACCGGGGACGTCGCCATCAAAGAAACCGCCGCTCAGATCAGAGATTCTGTTCGTTCGTCTGATTACGCGGCTCGAATTGGCGGAGATGAATTCCTTATATTGCTTCCGGACACCCGGGCGGCGGAGGGCTTAAGAATCGCGGAGCGCCTCTGCGCGAAAATTGGGAAAACCACAATGACGGGACCCGCCGGTAGTTTTAAGGTCTCGGCCAGCTTGGGGCTTATTCGGTCCACCGATCCCTTACCCACGCTGGATCATTTGACCGCGCAGGCGCACATCGCTCTTCATCGGAGCAAGGTGAATGGCAAAGGCCAGGTGACGATGGGAGATTGGGATGAGGAATCTCAGAAAGCCTCCCAGCAAGGAAAATTTGAGGCGCTGGACAGACTTCGGAAAGGCGAGGGCATTTATTGCGTTCGCCATCCCATCGTTCGGCTTGATGAGGAAAAGACGATTGGGTATGAATTTCTCATTCGTTCAAAAATAAAGGGATACGAACTTCCGGAAGAAATGTTCGCGCTCTGCAGGGACTCGGATGTTTTAACGGCCGTTGATTTTGAATGTTTTAAAGTCTGCGCCCAATCCACCAAATTGGTTCCCCCGGATATTCGTTGTTTCATGAACGTGTTTCCCTTCACCTTGGTTCATTTGCCCCCCAAGCGGTTTTTGGACGCCTTTTCCGTTCCTCCCAAAGGCAATCGCATTTGCATCGAGATTTCAGAGCAGCAGATAGTGGGGGACCCGTCCATGTTGGCCGATGCCGCAAAGGCGCTCAAAAACTTGGGCTTCCTTATCGCGATGGATGACGTGGGGTTTGGAAGGAGCAATTTGGAGACTCTCATCGCCTTGGATCCCAACGTCGTCAAAATTGACAAACGATTTGTTCAGGGTATCGCGCACGACCCCAACCTCCAGCGATTCATGGAAAGAACCCTCCGGCTCATCCAAAGCTCAGGGGCTGAAATTGTGGCGGAAGGAATTGAGGATACGGAAGACCTGAAGACGTTAAAATCGATGGGAGTTCATCTGGGACAAGGTTTTCTCTGGGGCAAGCCCGCAGCCTTCCAATCCGACATCGACCAAGCCGCCTAAGAAAAAGGTGCCGGCTGCAAGGGTTGCAAATTGGCCACGCCGGCCTTTGAATATTCCGTCATCCCGTGATGTCTTTGCTCGGGATCGATGCCTGGATGCCGAGCAGAAAATTCTCGTGCCGAGCAGAAAATTCTCGGCATGACGATACCTCCGCAACTCCTTTTGGCTTGGCGAGCCCAACTTGCAACCCTTGCAGCACCGGCACCTTTTACAGTTTTTTAAAAATTACAAGTCATTTACAATTTCTTAAGGCAATCTTAATGATGCCAGTTCTAAACTAGCCATAGCAGGAAAAAAGTCTCCGAAGGGAGTTAACGTGCGGAACTTCTTAATTATATCTGCTGCTATGGCCTCAATCTTTTCCTTTTGGGCTCCTTCAGAAGCCTCAAACAATAGTATCTCCGGAGGGGCCATCCTGCTAAAACCTGTCGACGCCCGCGCCTTTGCCCTCAAAGAAACCATCGGGGCAGATAGAAATCAGATTAGCGCATTCGCAATTAATCCAGCCGCCCTTCTTTCCCTTCAATCCGGTCAAGTTTCACTCATGCATGAGCGAGGGCTTACGGATGACTCTTTTAATCAAATTTTAGTGGGCAGCCCTTTTTCTCTGGGGGCTTGGGGAATGGGCATTTCCTATTACAATGGCGGGGATTTTGTCTTTTCAGATGGAAGCACTGTCAGGCAGGTGAACGCTCAAACAGACTATGTCGTTGCCCTTGGGTATAGCTTTTCCCTGCGAAGTGTCGATCTCGGAATAACCGGAAAATATCTTTATTCTGAATTGATCGAAAAAGAACACGCTCAAGCCCCGGCCTTCGACTTCGGGACCGCGAAATCAATTAATATGAATCTTCGAGCTTATGGCTCAGTTCAAAATATCGGGCCAAAACTAAAATATGATCAGCACGGAGACCCTCTTCCCACTTCGCTCCGAACAGGCCTGGCCTGGTTTTTACCCGTCAATCCACCTACCTCTCTATTTTTTGACTTGCCCTATTACCTTTACGAAAAGAAATTGACCGCGGCAGTCGGCGCGGAATTGTGGATGGGTCCTTTGGCGTTACGCGGAGGTTACAAGTCAGGAATTGATCTGGGGGGTTTTTCCATTGGAGCTGGTTTTAAATTGGGGCAATTTGACCTCAATTACGGCTTCGGATTTATTAATGATCTCGATTCTCAGCATGTGGTCAGCATCTCTGGAAAATTTGGGGGTAAATCTAATCAAACAACATTGACTTTAAGGCATGAACCAAATTGGTATCAATCAAGGTGGGTGGCTACGCCATGAAAATTTCGAAATTCAAAAAATTCGAATTTTGTATTTTCATTCTTTTAATCTTGAAGGGAATTGCCCAAGCGGAAAACCAACCACCGGTTCTTTATGATTCCAATATTAATACGCCGGAAGACACGCCGAAAGTATGCCTATTGGGAGACGGCAAAGACGGCGACGGCGAGATAGTCGCCTTCAGTTTAACGGCGGCGCCGCTTGAAGGCCGTGGCTACATGATGGGGGATGTAAACGGGGATGGGTTTATTACTCCGGTGGACGCGCTTATTATCATTAATTATCTGAATGGCGGCCCGGCGTTACCGGCTGAGCGGGCCCTGCGGGGCGACATGAACCAAGACGGGAATATTAGCGCGATAGACGCGACGATG
>JAKLIS010000143.1 GCA_022709485.1 Elusimicrobiota bacterium
TGCGGAGGAAGAAATTATCACGGAAGAGACCGAAATTTCAGAAACGCAAGAATTGGAAAGTGAAAGCCCGAAAGAAGAAGTTTCTTTGAGCACGGAAACAGCTTTAATTCAGCCTGCCGGGGAACCTGAGAAAATAATTCTTGAATCCAACAAAGGGGCCGTCATTGAGTCTGATAAATCTATTAAGTCATTGCCCACTCTTCCTCCCATCATTCATGGAGAGCTTGATTCATTTAAATCTTTGCGGGAGCGCCTCCCGGATTTGCGCGCCCACTGGAAAGATTATGATCGGCCCGCTCTACTCCAGATTCGCCAAGCAGCGCTTCGGGAGAGCATCAAATGGACACTTCCCGCCAGTTACCTGAAAGATCTCGTCCCTCCCTCTCGTCAAATTCCTCCTTTCGAAAAACCCATTAAACATGAGCTCGAGAGGCTCAAAGTCCCCCCTAAATAGGCCCGTCAAAAATTCACTGCCTATTATTCGAGAGAGGTTGGAAGAAATAAGATTCGTATTGATTTATCAATACGGTCTTTGATATTGCCCATTCTTCAAAATTTACACTATGGTTACAGTTATTTAAGGGCATCTTAATCTCCGGTTGGTAAGCTGTTTCAACAGGAGAATTCATGTCGAATCTAACTTTGTGCAGGCGCTTTCTGGCGGGGGCGCTCCCTTTTATACTCTTTCTGCAAAATAGTCTTTGGGCCTATTCTCCCGAAATTCACTTTTGGGCCGAGCGGCGAAAGGCCACCCGCATTGCCTCCTCCGCTATTTCGAGTCCTTCTCTAAATTCTTTAAGCTTATCCAATTGTTTTTCGCCCCCGGGGGCAAAAATTCCCCCCGGTTCACTTCCGGGTATTAAGTTCTCCGGATTCGAGATCCCCACCCTCCTCGCCTCTCTTCCGGTTCAATTTGGATCAGTTAGGAGAGTTCATCTGCCAAAAGAAGGATTCAGCCAAAAATTTATTGTGCATATTCAAGACATTCACCTGAACCAGGAAGCGCAAAAAAATATATCAGAGGCGGTCCAACGGCTCATTGACAACAACCATGTGGACTTAGTCGCGCTGGAAGGAGCCTTCAAACCGTTCGAATTTTCAACCTATCAGACGTTTCCGCACCGCCCCACGGTTCAAAAAGTGGCGGATTACCTTTTGGCGGATAATAAAATCTCCGGACCCATTCACGCGGCTCTCTCCAGCGCCTCTTCAATCCCGCCGTTTATTGGAATAGACGATAAAGCCCGCTATGAAGCCAATGTTAAAGCGTTGATCAAATCCGCCTCACGCCGGCCTCCAGCGAAAGCCGCTCTTGAAGTTTTAAAAAAAGAGGTGGATGGAAAAAAGAAGTTGAATTTCAACCCGGAGCTTCTTCGGTTTGACGCTCAAGTGGAAGCTTTCCGGCAGGGAAAGATGGAGATGCGTGAATTTATCGAAAAATTTCCGGTCAAGGCCCTTTCAACTTTTCCGGAGCTAACCCGGTTTTTGGGGGCCCTTCGACTGGAAAAGTCCCTCGATCTCAAAAAGGCGGAGCGGGAGCGGGAACGCGTCCTCTCCCGATTAATCCAAATATTAAATAAAGAAAAAATCGCGCAACTGATGAATCAAAGCGTCGCCTTTCGTTTGGGCCGCCTTACTTCTTCGGATTTTTATCAGTTCCTGGCGAAATTGTGCGAGTTGAACGATCTTAATATTTCCGAATATCCTCATTTCGATTCTTTCGTGCGATATACCCTTTTATCTGAAGAAATTGACTCAGAGAGACTGTTTACAGAATTGAAGGGTTTGGAAAGGCGGCGCTTTGAGGAGCTCGTTCAAACCGAAGAAGAGAATGAGCTCATTTTGGAATCGCGCCAAATTTATTTAACGGAAAAATTAGTGGATTTCTCTTTAACAAGCGATGAATGGGGGGAGTACAAAAAAGCAGTTCCCAGTGCCTTGTGCCTAGTGCCTGGTAAGGACATGGAAATAACTAGGCACCAGGAACCAGGCACCAGGCACTTCTTCGATTTATCTTCTTTCGAATCTTTTTACATTGAGGCGGAAGCTAGAGATAAGTGCATGTTTAACAACCTCCAAAAGGCAATGATTCGTGGAGATGTTCATTCAGCTATTTTGGTCACAGGGGGGTTTCATTCTCGCGGGATTGAAAATCTGGCCCGGAAGGCGGGATGGGGTGTCATTAATTTCATCCCCAAAATCACTAAAGTGGAGACAACCGGGGGGTTGGGATACTTGAGCGTTTTTTCTCAAGAAAAAACACCTCTTGACGAGCTCTTTGAGGGAGAAAAACTTTTTCTTTCAAATGAACCTTTTTTGCCGAATTCTGATCGGCTGGGAAAAATTTTTCTATTTACGGACGCTTTTTTAGGGCGTATCGTTCCCCATTGCAACCTGATGTCCCGGATCGGCCGGTCTTTGCCTTGGCGAAACGTGCAATTCGTTGTTTCCGGAGAATCTCAAGCGGATATATCAGGCGAGACGCGGCTCTTTTCCGGTGGATGGTCTCCTTTTCATGCCCGGGTTGGGGTGGGAGATCCCCAAGCTCCCAAAACCTGGAAAATCTCTGTCTTAATGAGTCCCAAAGACAAGCGTCTCCCTTCATTGGCCGCTTGGCCGATTCCCTTATTTCACAGCGGCAAACGCCCCGTTTTTGACGCATTTCTGGAGCTTGTTTTTTTCTATCCGCTTTTCATTTTAGTTTTATCGACCCAACCGACTTTGGAATATTTCAACCTGCCCACCTTGGGGTTAGGATGGATGTTGGCTGTTTTTGGGTTGGATTTCCTTTTAAAGCCGCTTCAGCAAAGATTTAAAGATTGGCATGGGGATGGGGCATTTATAAGGACAAAAATTATTTTTTGGGAAAAATGGGGAATCAACTTAAATATCTCCATGTATCAAGGTCTCATTAATCGAGGGTTTAAGCGGCTTTATTATTTTGCATCCATTGTGTCATTGCTAGCGATCAGCATCGCTTTTCTTCTAACGAAATTTGAGGCTTGGTCGCCCGGAATGGCGGCTGGATTTATCGGTATTTGCCTTTGGGGATCCCTTTTCTTTTACCATGCTTATGAAAACCTTCGATCCACCAAGGGTCATTTCCATTTAGTGTTACCTCCATTTTTCTCGGATAAATTTTTGGAAAATTTCCAAGTTCTTTATCATTACCGGCGGGATCATCGCCATGAAGTCTATAAAAGAGAATTGGTTCATGATCTATATCAGTTAGAAAAACATGTTTTTCAACCCCATCCCGATAATCCAATCATTTTAAAAATTCAATATCTCCCTTACAGTTATCACAGTTTTTTGTTTTGGTTGGCATCTGAAATCGATGGTTTAAAAGGTGATAAAAGCAAGGGGCAATTCTGGAGCGCTCTTGAAAATAAGGCCGATCTCAAATTCAACGATATGTCAGACAACATAAGAAGAGAAGCCAATCAATTATTACTGCTGGCTGACTCAAATAACCAGATAGATTCAATTTTTAAAGAGTATTCATCGCGGTTTCTTCATTTGCTGATTGCTATTACCTTTGTTCTGACGATTGAAAAAGATCCAGGAATGAGATCCATTTATTTGGAATACCTAAGGAAGAATTTAAAAAAAAGAGTGCCACTTTGGTTCTCAGAAGGATCCGAAGCCGCCCTTTTGGAGGACGCTTTTTGGACGCTTTTTAACGAAATTTCTTTCGGTGAACAAAAATTAGTTTTGAACGCGATTTATTCGCGACTCAAAGAGAATAACCATGAATTTGATGACTTCATAATAAATCCTCATGGGGACGGAAGTGATTTCCTCCAAAAAGAAGAAGATCCGATTTTGTGGACAAGAGATACATATCACATGATTCGCATTCTTGAAGCAGTGAAATCCCTGATTGAGCCAAATCCGGGGCTCCGGGCTCAGTTGGCCGTCAAATTAGCGTCTCAAAAATATCATCTTCTATTGTCAGGTGATAAAAATATATCCCGATCGGTCTTCGCTGGACAACCCGCGCTTCAATCCGCATTTAAATCTGACCTAGCCGCTCTGAGGTGGGTTCGAAATCCTGAATTCGCTCAAAAAACCATTAAGGAAATTTTGGTTTTTGCGGAAGAAGTGCTGTTGGCCCAAAAACGATATGGAAGCGATGTCAATTGGGACAATTGGAAGTCCCGGATAAGACACGCTTTGAGTGTTCTTAGTTACCATCTTCCATATACCTTTTATATTTTGAAAAGCGAGGGTCACCGGGTCAACGGAGAAATCAGATCATTATTAAACAGTGTTCAAATTAAAGAATATCCCGCCGGTTTAGATAAGAAAAATGACGGGGGGCACAAGGCTCTCCTTGAATTCATCGATTATTTAAATAAGCGCACGGAACCACTTACTTTTGATTCACGTCATGATGAACTGAAGTTTTCCGACGGCGCTGAAATTTTTGCATCTCCCAGCTATGAAAATGGTGAGGAGAATGTTGAATACTTTGAGTCTGAATTTCATTTTAATTTGAAAAGGGAGAGTGATTGGGCGAAATTTAAGAACACTCCGGATGCTCATATCCCCAGTCTCATCCACGAGATCGTGGGCGTTGTTCGCTTAATTGACATGGATTCCGGAAAAGAGAGAGTGTATGTGTCCAAACCATTGTTCAACCAGACACATGAACACGGGTTTGGGTTGCGATTTCCTCATTTAGAACGAGGCCAATTTTCCATTTCATTTATGCATGTGCGCGATTTGATCAAGAAATGGGATAGCCGCATTGAGCCTAATTCTCCATATAAAGTTCCTCCCGTTTTTATTAATTCCTTGGGATACCCCGGTTCTCTTAATATTCCCGAATCACTATTGGGTGAAGTTAAATTTAACTGGAAA
>JAKLIS010000144.1 GCA_022709485.1 Elusimicrobiota bacterium
GAAACCAAGAGGAGAGCCCCGTCGCCCCCAGTAACTAGCTGATTGTTTCCGCGCTATACCGCGCGATGACACCCGTCCGGACTGAGTGCCTATACGTCCGCTTGAAAAACCAGATGGAGACAAAGATATACACAACCCCCAGTCCCCCCGCCAGCCAGAGGACCCCAAAAGACACCGACTTTCCAACCACAATATCTCGCATGGATTCAAAAACATACGCAGGCGGAAGGATTCGGGAAATGATTTGCATCCATTGCGGCAAGATAGAAATGGGATAAAGAACCCCGACGAATGGCGATATGAAAGCAGGAATTGGCCATACAAACCATTCCGCCGCGGGCCCCAACCGAAGAACCATCGCGGAGGCGAGAATGCCGAGAGTGATTCCGAACATGAAAAGAATCATTAAAAACGGGAGGAGATGAATGCCATAGACAGCAAAAGAGAGGCCAAAAATGAAAGATGAAAGAATGATCATAACTATCAGACCAATGGCGCTGGTAAGAATACTAATGAGAACCAGCCCGCTCAAATATTCGCTGATAGAAAGCGGCGTGGCGAAAAAATTAAGAAAATTCCGGGACCATACGTCCTCAAAAAACGCCATTGTCACGCCCTGCATGACCCGAATAAAAAAATCCCAAATGAGAATCGCTCCCAGAAACAAAGGAATAAAATTGAGCCCGGGGCTTGAAATAGTGTTTAAATATTTCGTTAAAAATCCCCAGAGAATGATGTCGATAGCCACCCACGCGAAAATAGGAAATACCCGCGAAAAGCTTCCTCGCATTAAATAGAACTGACGTAGGACAATGGCATAGACGCGGACAAAATTCATAACGTCCCTTCTGCCTCAAGCGAAAGCGGTTCTCGCGCGACGGTGATAAACAATTCTTCCAAAGACTTTTTCTTATGTTCCTGAGGGAGGGTCTTGGGATTGCCTTCCAGCAAGATCTTTCCGTGCGACATAAATAATACACGGTGACAAACCTCTTCAACTTCCATCATATTATGAGAGGTCCATAGAACCCCGCCGATCCCTTCGGCTGCAAATTGGCGAATCCGGGATCGAATGTCTTTGGCCATCGACGGATCAAGGGAGGCCGTGGGTTCATCAAGTAAAAGAAGCCGCGGCCGGTTCAGCATGGCTTTGGCGATTCCCAGACGGGTTTGTTCCCCGCTTGAAAGGACCCCTGATTTTTTATGAGCAAACGGTTCAAGTCCGAATTGTTTGATTGATTCATCAATCCGCTTGGTTAAATCTTTGACTCCGTAAATGAGCCCGAAAATCCGGAGGTTTTCAACGACGGTAAGATTTCCCGGAAGAGGCGCATAAACCGCGGCAAAATTGGCGTGATTTAAAGCGCGGGATCTAAACTTTAATATATCGAGCCCTTCAATTTCAATTTTTCCCTCGGTCGGTTCCAAAATCCCGAGAATCATGTTGATGGTTGTTGTTTTGCCGGCGCCGTTAGGGCCCAATAAACCGACGATTTCGTTCGGGCCGACCCCGAATGAAATGTCGTCTACGGCTGCCTTGGGGCTGTATTTCTTTTTTAAATTTTTAACTGTCAGAACATCTGGATTCATATTTATCTAACCTCGTCATTCCGGGAGATCGTCATGCCGAGAGATCGTCATGCCGAGAGATCGTCATGTCGAGAGATCGTCATGCCGAGAATTTTCTGCTCGGCATTGCCCTGAGCAGAGACATCTCAGGGCGACGGATCGTCTCGTCTTAAATATCCATGCCCTTCAAATAAAAACATTTCTTTCTTTGAATATAACAACTTTGCCCATCGATGAATTTCAGTTTTTTTCTGCCCAGAAACATTTCGGAGGGTCCTGCCGGAGGCCAAAATGGTCAAGCCAATTCGACGCCCCGGCATCGTATAAAATTAGGCTGTGCGCCGCATCGTTTCGTCCCAGATGAGAAGTTCCCCAATGATGGCCGTTCCCCTATTAGGTTCGCTTTCGATGCGAATTTTTCCTTTGTGGTTGGTGATAATCCGCATAACAATGGATAGCCCCAAGCCCGCTCCTTTGCCGGGGCGCTTGGTGGTAAAAAATGGATCAAAAACCCGCTTAATATTTTCCCGGCTGATGCCGATCCCTGTATCCATCACCCGGAATTCCAACCTTGGCTCTTGCATGTCTTGATTAAATAATTTTTTGGCGGAAATCGAAATTTGCCCCCCATTATCTAAAGCTTGGATAGCGTTGTTGATGATATTCATGAACAATTGAAGCACCTGTATAGGATCTCCTTGGACACAGGGACATGGGAACTGGAAGTCCAGATCAACCCGAATATTATTGACATTAATTTCGTGCCCCACCAATCTAAGAGCCGTGTTGATGGTTTGTTTCACGTCCACCTTTTGAAACCGGAGAGAGAAATCTTTTTCGTTGGGCTGGGCGTAGAAAAGAAATTCTTTAATCAAGTCCGCGCAGTGGTTTGTTTCTTCAATGGCTGTCGTTAAGAAATTTTGGATCGGATTGTCCTTGTCCACTCTTCTTTTAATGATTTCCAGATACCCGAGTATTACGGTTAGAGGGGTATTAAATTCATGAGCAAAACCCGCCCCTAATTCGCCCAACGCGGCAAGTTTTTCAACCTGAATGATT
The DNA here is from genome assembly GCA_022709485.1 of Elusimicrobiota bacterium. GTDB lineage: Bacteria > Elusimicrobiota > Elusimicrobia > F11 > F11 > JAKLIS01. Next base: position 2,629 of record JAKLIS010000144.1, read on the forward strand.
TGGGAGTTTAGGCGGTTTATTTCTCGCATGTCGCGAACAATAAAAATTGTGCCCTGGTTAATCTTTAACGGGTCATCCAGTCTGACAATGGCCACTTGTGAAGGAATTTTTTTCCCGTTTTTGGTCATGACGCTCTCTTCAATGTTCATAATGAGGCCGAATTTGTTCAAATTTTCTTCATGGGATTGAGAAAAAACGGCCGAATTTTCTTCAAATAATAGGCTGACGGGTTTTCCAATCAGATCGGTGTCTGAATATCCCAAGAGAAAACAAGCCATATGATTGCATAACTCAATTTTGTAATCGGGCGTGGTGACGATGACGATGTCTAAAAGATTGTCAATGATGAGGGACAATAGGTTTTTGGACACGGTAGTTTCAGATAAAGATCGACTCATGCGGTTAAAGCTATTGGCCAAAGCGGCCAATTCGTCGTGGGTGTCGATGGGAATGGAATCGCCGAAGGATCCGCTGCAGATCTTTTCCGTTGCTTCAACCAAAAGCGGAATGGGCTTTAGGATTCTCCCCAAAATGACCAGGAGAACCCCAAAGGTCAGCATTGAAAAGATGCCGACAAAAATAAACACTCGCTGGGATATCTTAGAAACCATTTCCAAGGGCCCATTGATATCTTTGGCCAATTGGATATGGCCTAAAAGCACAGGTTTATTTCCCTTGCCTTCGAGGGAAAAGAAAAATTCTTCACTCTTTGACGGCGGCGTGGACCACACCGCCATTCTGCCTAGCATGGTTGCCTGTTTTTGACTGATATTTTTTTCAAACACCGGCACTTTTTTATTTTCAGTCGTGACATCAAAGCCCGGGTAGACCTTGCCTTTCTCCCCCACATTCGTATGGGCGATCACTCGCCCCAGGGGATTTATGGCAGCGACGTAAAACAATTGATCTCTGGCCATAATTTCCTGGAAGGTTTCGAGAAAATTTTGCTCGTTATTTGCGGAAAAATATGGCCTGGTTTCTTCGATTAATCCGATGAGCTCCAATCTAACACTCTCTTCAATTTTTTGAAAAATAACGGAATGAATAATCATTCTGGCGAGAACGCTGAAGCTAACGGCCATGGAAAGGGAGGCCAAAAGCGAAAAAATAAATATTTTGGTTCGGATTTTCATTGGATTATTTTCTTGGCTCTTTGCGACATTGCAGAGGGAAGTTGGATTTCCGCTTTCTTGGCCGCCGTTAAATTGATTGAGATATCCGCAATCCCAAGACCCTTTTTTGACAGGGCCGAAGCTTCGATAGCTCCTCTCTGGACGCCGTCACTTTCCCCATCCAAATTAATTCGAATTTTTGGCCCATTGGAAGGGTTGTGGGTGATAATGTTCACCACTCCAAAAAAGGCGTTGTTGCCATAAAGTGCGGACCCCGGTCCCTTCAAAACTTCGATGCGGGAGATAACCCCCATATCAATGCCGAGCATGTTTCCCGTTTGCCGGGGCGTCTGATAATTTTTGCGCGTGTTTGGCGGCGGTGACGATCCTTTCTTCGGTCAAGAAATCCATGGACAATTCGGCCCTTATTTCGGGTCCCTGACCCAAAATGGCGACGCAACAACCGATACTTATATGAAAGAATTTTGACCTTAAGATTCTCATATTTTCGCCTCAAGCAGATTGAGTTAAACAACGCCTATTTAGGAAAAGTATGTTGGAAAGTCGCGTCATTTACAATGAAATGAATAAAAGAATTTTAGGCATGATCGAAGATAGGAATTCATTGGAAAAGAAACGAGGCTGAAAACAGATGGACCTATTTCGGCGGGGTTATATTTCCAAGCTGGTTCGTTTTTATTTTCGTAGTCGTCGAAAGATTTTCGTAAGCCTAAAAGGACTTCCGCTCTCACTTCAAATTGGGCTTTGGCGCGGGAATCCTCGACTTCTAAAACGTCTTTACGCAAGTGTTCAACAAGGCAACTGATTTCATTTTTTAAGTTATTTAGATGTTTTTGATCCCTCAAATCAACCCCGGCTTTTATTAGTCTTTTATGGCACGGATTTTCATTCCATTTGTCTATCTTTTAGCCCTTAATCTTTGCCGCGCTGAATCAATTCTTGCCCCTGGGTTTGCATGGCTTTTCCCTGATTTTGCATGTCAATTCCCCTGGCTTCAATTTCACTGGCTTCCAGGTCTTGTTTGTCGGCCTCGTCTCGGATAGTTTGGGCTTCGGCCGTTTTTCCCAGTCCTTCCAGCGTGGCGGCTTGATTTTTGTTTTTCTGA
>JAKLIS010000145.1 GCA_022709485.1 Elusimicrobiota bacterium
TCAACGTGAAAGCCCAGGTGTTTTGAATCTTTTGACAACCATCACCGTTAAAGACCTCGCGAAAGCCGTCGGCATCGGCGCTGATGCCGTTACCAAAATGAAATTGTCCATTGATCCCATGGCGGGCCTCATCCAACTCATTCAAGACAAGGAAAAAGGGTTTGTTCGGTCAATTTCTGGATACAAAAAAGTTTGGTTGGCCGCCGCGGTTGCAATTATTGGAACAGGAGTTGTTTTAACATCAGGTTCTCTCATCCCTCATCTTGTGGCTTTCACTCCGGTTTTGTCCCCGTGGGTGGGTGGAATTTTGTTGGGTGGCGGTTTGACTGCTCGCATTGTCTCCGCAATGAAACCCACCAAAGACGGTAATAAAACATGGATGGAAAAATTTTCCGAGTTCAAATCGATGCCAATGAAACAAAGAATGGGAAAAATGGGGTGGCTGACTTTTCCCATGATGTGGGGAATGTTTGGAATTGCTGGAGGGTTCACCTACAAGGTCGGCGGCTTTGTGGGGAACTGGATTTATGAAGGAGGGCCCGGCAAGCTCCCAATTATTGGCGGGTCTTTGAAAGCTCTTTGGGCCAAGATCCCGGCGCTTCCCTTGGGAGCGAGCCTCACCCTTCGCGCCGCGGTGTATGCAGAGGAATCCTCCACGCTGGGAGATCTCGCTCAGAAAATTGATCAAGACCGCGCGGTGGGCACGCCAGATGATAAATCAAAACTCATGCGGATGGCGCTTATTTTGAAGGGGGTTTCTGAAGATGGGCGAGGAGAAATTCAAAAACGATATGAGGCACATCAAAATAGCTTGGATCAACTTCGTTCGGATCTAAAAAATGCCTTTGTCCCTGAAAAATTGATCGATCCTTTGATCAGGGTGTATCAGGAATCATCCCATGTGGGAGAACAAAATTTCCGCATCCGTCAGATTCTTAAGAAATATGGCAAAGATGATCCGGGTTTGGCCGAAAAGATTGGAAACGTTCTCCTGAAGGCGCGTAATGATGACAGTTATTTGGCCCTTCGGGGGAGATCGTTTGGTGAAATCACCAAAAAAGACGCCGATTTGGACTTCCTTGCGCGGGTGGGGAATTTTGAATACGGGCAAACCACCATCACACCAGCCGCCATCAATAAAGCTTTTGAAAATGATGCGCGAAAAGTAATGAATCTCTATGCCGGCCGCACGCTGACCCAAGGCGAGATAGATGGTATCGGGAAAATCTGTGTGAAGGTGCAGGAATCCCGAACCGCTCTACAGAAAGCCAAGATGGCCGACGACAAAAAGCCCGCTGAAGAGAAAAAATTCCCACCAGATCCCAAAGCCAAAAAGGCGGCGGCCAAAGAAATTCCTCCCGTCCAGCGGAACCTATTTAAGGAGGCGGCGGAAGGCCTGGCTGGAAACAGTTTTCACCGGATGATTTACCAAAATGTCGTAGAGGTCTTTGGGGAAAACCATCCTTTCACTCGAATTGCCGCCCAGGTTTTGCAGCATAAGATGAACGTCCTCAGCCAAATTTGCCAGAGATTGGAAAGAGCGGGGGCCGATCCCGCCTCCCTGCGCGATTTTGCTTTGGCCGTTCAAATGGCGTCGAATGCTGATGATCCCGACCTTCAACAGGCCATTAAGGACTTGAAACCTATTGAGGGAATAAAGGGGACCATGTTTCCCATTCTGAAATCCCAGATTTTAAACCCCTCCTCAATCGATCGAACGGATAAAGGCGAGCTCCGGACCCTTTATTTCAGCGAGCTTCCGGTGGGGCAGGCCCTTCTGGCCTTCCTTGATCCCCAAGTGGCAGACGCGTCCATTCCACTTCTAACGGAGGCCGGTGTCATTCCGGAGAAGCCGTTCGGCGAAAAAAAGTGGGCGGAGCGGCGTCCTTTTTATCAAGCCCTTTCCATGATTTATAGCCAGGGAGGATTGGTGGTTCAGATCAAAGAGGGATCGGCAGACGGGAAAACTCCGGAAACCTGGCAGGTGTCTGTCATCGAAAAGGAGAAAGAGGGGGAAGGGGAGGTTGAGAAATTCTTTGGTTCGTTGACCCAAGGGGATGGGGAATTGGTTTTTACCCTTAACAGCCCAAAGAAAGTGACGAGAATAGGCGTCCCGACCGCGGTTATTCATCTAAAGCAAGGGGAAGATGGGGATATTACACAGGTGAGCGTTCAAGATGTGGAAAGAGGCTATAACCTATTTAATTTGAAGTCAGGGAATGCGGTGAAATTGGATGACGACAGCCGATCAGCCATTCTCTTTGAAAAGGACGACCCAAAAACCAACAAAACTTCCAAGGAAGATTTGGGTTTCCGTGTTTCAATGCAAGAGGATGGAAAACCATTGGATGAGACAGGCATATTCAAAATGCCGCTTCATTTAAAGGGTTTCAAATTGCCCAAATCCACACAGGAAATTCCCTTCGCTTGGGAAGGACAGGCCATTCCTGAAGAAAAGGTAAATGAATCCGCTATTTCCGATACCTTGGAAGATTCCCCCATGAATTCGGAAATTGATGAGAGACTTGCCCAATTAGGCGAACCGATTGATGTATTTGGTTATTATCCTGAAGAGGCGAAAGAAGAGGCGAAAGAAGAGGCGAAAGAAGAGACAACAGAAGAAAAAAAGAGCGCGGAAGAGGAAAAAGAAATTGAGGAGAAATCAGCTCCTAAGGAAAAAGTCGGAGTGAGAAACTCAATCAAAGATAAAGAAGAGAATTTAGGCGAGGATGAAGATATTATTGATGCCGAGGTTGCAGAAAGGTCTTCGCAAAGTTCTGAAAATGCCGCCAAGCCGCCGGTAGATTTGGGTTCTGTTCCTCAAGCCGGAAGCCAACAGACAGCCAGAGCCCCGGTGGCTGCTCCTGTCAGCCAACAGAGAGTGGAACCACCACTCCAACCCCCTGTCAGGACCCCCAGCGCCGATGAGGTTTTTAGCCGGCTGTTCGCTGCCTCTGAGAGAGCCGGTGTTGAAAAAGATCTTTGGCAAGGGCGGTCAAAAAAAGACTTCAAGACCTGGCTTTCAAGAACTTTGGTTTCAAAAGAATCCATTATTGCCCATCAGGGAGACGGATCGGAACAAGGGATCACCATCTACCAAGCCAAATATTCTAAAGGGGGAAAAACCCTTCACTTTCAAATTATGATTTCCGAGGACGGGACAATCTGGGTGACAAAGCCCAGCAGTCAACCGTCAACCAAGCCAATCTTCTATATGATGACGAGTCCCCTGGCCGGTTTGATTAGCAGCGCCATTCATACAAGAGAATCGAACGGAAGATCGGCCATTCCCGAAATTAAATGGATCTCAGAGGGGTCCGAACGGGTCATTGCTTTTCAACCTTGGATCAGTGATCCAACGGACCAGGATACGTTCAGGACGGCTCTGCTTGGAAATGATAATGCTTTCGGGTTGGTGCAGTTCTGGATGGGGCAGGCGGGCTTTAACCCGCAAATATGCGGTCATATGCAGTTGACACAGAGCCGCTCCTTTGCGAGCGCGAAAATGGTCAGACAAAGTATATTGAAAGGGACCGTGGGATCAGGGGAGTTGGTCCCATTTATCCATGAGTTTGCACATACTGTTTTTGATTATCTTCAGAAAACACCGTCGCAATCCGGGGTTTATGCGGAGGTGGTGGCTTATTTCCAAAAATTCATGGTTTCACAGGGAGGCCAGAGTTTCAAAACGGCCTTGAAAAATAGCGGATACGATGTTGGTCTCGAAAATTTCGCAACAGAAGCGCTAGCATATTATTTATCTTCGGCTATTAATAATGGCCAACCCTACCGGCTTAAAGGATTCATCGTAAAGGCCAATGAACAAATGGTTCGTGATTTTGCCCGCCTGAGATTAATCCCCGCCAGTCTCGCCGATTCAATCATTGAGAGATTAAATAAGACCACGAGTAGGCAGGCTGAGCCGGTCAATTCTTCGCCGGAAATAAATGTAAAAGGGCTTGGCCGGTCCCAAAAGGTTCCCACGGCCAGAAGGACTTCGCCCGTTTCTTCCTTGGTGAGCGGTTGGGATGGGGCGCATCGGGCGCCTTTAGAGCAAATGTTTGAAAAACCGCTGGCCCCTGGGCGGGAAGTTTTGGTGGCTGTCTACCGCGATGCGGAGGGGCAGCCCGCCATCATGTGGGCGGTGGAGCGGCCAGTGGGGACAGGGGGAGTTAACAGAGATCAAACATGGAACATTAAAGCGGCCAGGACGGAGGATTTAGATGGGAAGGGCGTCACTCCCGAAGAAGTGGTTAGCAATATGGGGGGGAAGATCGAATATTACCTTTGGAGAGGGGAAGAGGGCCGGATCTCTAGCGGTAATTCCAGTGAAATGAATAAAGGAATCAGAACCCCTGTGTTTATTGGTGAAAGCGCAATCAAAGCGGCGGGTTTTGCCGCCGGCATTGCCGGGATCGTCGCCGGTTTGGGCTTTATAGAGGTTTTGGGATGGTCCCCCTTCCCCATCGTGATGCCGGTTTTACAATGGATGCACCTCGCCTTCCAAGGATTCCCAAATTCAGGAGAAACTTTGGTGAAGGCGTTTGTTTCTATGGCCGCCTTTACCACATTGAAACCAATAGGAAGAAGATCGCGCGATGAGGGAACGCAGTCCCCGTCGGACGAGCGGGCCCCCCTTGTCATTGATACAGAATCAGGCCCGGTGACTGTGCGCCTGGCCAACCCCGACGTGGTTCGTCAATTAAAGCCGGCCCCTCAATCGGGAACGTTTGTAGAGAAAGCGGTCTGCCCTACCCTGAAAAAAACGGCGGACGGCCAATACACGCTGACCGGTGCGGTTTCAGTCCCTTCGCTTCAACTTGTCGATTCCCCGGATTACCCCACGCCGCTCATGCAGGAATTGG
>JAKLIS010000146.1 GCA_022709485.1 Elusimicrobiota bacterium
CCTGGCCTCAAAGAAATTTTTTTCAAGCTTTCTTAAAGACGAAGCAAAGGTCAAATTATCATCAACGGTCAGATCGTTATAGAGCGTGAACCGTTGGGACATATACCCCACTTTCTTCTTGATGTTGTCGGTTTGAGAAGCGGTGAATTCCAATCCCCCCACCCGGACATTCCCCTTTGTTGGAAGAAGAAGTCCGCAAAGGGTTCGGATGGTGGTGGTTTTCCCAGCTCCGTTGGCTCCTAAAAATCCAAAAATTTCCCCTTTTTGAACGGCAAAAGAAATATCATCCACGGCAGTAAAATTCCCAAATTTAATGGTAAGCCCTTCCACTTTAACTGCCAATTCTGTATTCATTTCTTCCCCATTTCAGTTTTTTGGAGAAATAATTCTTGGAAATTGTCCACGCCCTGCTTTCTCAAGAGTTCGCGAGGCTCCCCTTGAAGCAAAATTTTCCCTTGGTCAAAGAGGTGAACATGGCTGCACCGTTCCGCTTCTTCCATATAAGCGGTGGATATAATGACCAAGATGCCCTCATCTCTAAGCCGGTATAAAAGTTCCCAAAATTCACGGCGGCTGATGGGATCGACACCGTTGGTCGGCTCATCCAAAAGAATAACGGCGGGAGATTGGAGAAGAGCGCACATGAGACCCAATTTTTTATACATCCCCCCGGATAATTGGCCGGCTGGACGATCAACAAAAGGTTCCAGGCGGGTCATCTGCAGAAGTTCTGATTTTTTCTTTAGATATTCGGTTGGCGGAATCTCATAGAGATCTTGAAAGAAATCCAAATGTTCCGCAATTGAAAGATCGGCGTAGAGACTCTGCTGCTGGGGCATATAAGCCATTTGGGAGCGGACGTCTTGGAATGTAAGAATTTTGTCTCCACTTTTAAACTTGATACTTCCCTCATCCGGAGACAAAAGACCCATGAGTGTTCGCAGAAAAGTTGTTTTACCGGATCCATCCGGGCCTATCAAACCATGGAGACCTCCGCCAAAGAAGGCGTCAACCCCACTTAAAGCCCAGGTTTCACCCCGGCGCTTTTTTAACCCCGTCACCTCAATGCTGACATTAGGCCAATTCATCAATCGGGCAACTTAATTTCAATCGTCATTCCGGGCTTTAAAAACCGATCTGTGTTGGGGAAGGCGACTTTGACCCCATAGACAAGCCGGGTCCGCTCATTACGGGTCTGAACATTTTTGGGCGTGAATTCGGCTTCATCGCGAATCTGGGCAATTCTTCCGGATATCTCTTTCATATTAGACTCAGGAATAAAACCTTTTACGCTCATATTTATGGACAATTTCGCCAAAAGAGGCTGTGGCACATAGACGTAAGCCCAAACCTCATCAAGATCAGCCAGAGATAAAAGTTTCATGCTCGGATTCACCAATTCTCCGGGTTCATGATATCGGTCCAAAACAACCCCATTAATCGGGGATTGGATGGAACACCATTTAACTTTAAGAACCGCGTCATCCCGTTTAAATTTCAGTTTTTCAAACTGGTCGTCCGGCATGGAACCGCTTTTATTAAGCCTCTTGCCGCGCTGATATTCTTTCTCCGCCAATTCCGCCGCCAATTTGTAATCCTCGCCTCCAATCGCCACCACCGTTTGCCCCGCGGCAACCGATTCCCCCTCTCTCACCGCCATTGAAGAGATAACCCCCGTTACCTGGGGAGAAAGATTCACCTCCGTTGCTTCGATGGTGCCCGCATAAAGAAATTCACCCCGATGAAAAATTCGCCATCCCAAAAAAATGGCGCCCACCACCGCCAGACCTATCAAAATATTTTTTTTCATTAATTATCTCCTCTGTTTGGACAAGCTGTCTAAAATGGCGAGCTGCATCAGGTTCTCAACCCGGGTATTGGCATGGATCACTTTCGTCTGAAGCACCCTCAAGTTGGCTTTTTCGACATCCAGATAAGTCGCGCCTCCCGCTTTGTAAGCGTCATAAACCAAACGCGCCAACGTTTCGGCCTCCGAGACTGATTTTTCATTAATGAGCCCCTGGGCTCTTAGGCCTTTCATTTTATCTTGAGCATGATTCCAGCTCCTTTCCAAATCTAGAAGGGCTTGATCTCTTTCATTTTTTAGGGCCTCAACTCGATTGTCTTGAGCTCGGGCGTCATGCAAAATTCTTCCTCCCTGGAATAAGGGAAGGCTGGCGGCCGCAGAAAAAGTCTTTTGGGTGATGGTTTCAAGGACGGGACCTTTGGGATAGTCCCGGCTGATTTTGGCCAAAAGGGAAAGAGCCGGCCCATATTCGCCTCGGAGGGCCCGCGCCGTCCGGCGAGCGGCTTCAATAGATTCTGATAAGGTCAAAATAGAAGGATGATCGACATCCAATTCGGTGCGGGCGGCCCATTCCATTTTCTTTTCTGAATTCACAATGGGGTCCAATTGAACAAACGTCGTCGGGAAATCGACATCGGCGGGGAGAGACCCTGCCATTCGAAAATCCATGGGAATGGAAGGATCAATATCTGATCCAATCCCGGTCAGGGAAAATAAAGATCTAAGAAACCCGGCCAACTCTGTCTGCGCCAGCCTCAACTCACGACTTCGATTAAATACCTCTTGATGGGCCGACAGTGAATCAATCCGGCTCGAAGCTCCTGCTTTGCGCCGCAAGTCGATGTCTTTATATTGCCCCTGCGCCAGTTTAAGAGAATCCGATAAAAGAAAAACTTGCTCTAAAACCAACTGAATTTGAAAATAAGCGATCCGGGTATCCAAACGAATTTGTCTTTGAACGGCGTCGAAATGATTTTTTTGCGCACGGGCGACTGACTGCGCGCTTTTCCACCGGTAATGATTTTGTCCCGAAGAGAAGGCATTCCAAGACAAAAGAGGACCATAGGAGTAATTTTTATGATCTCCAAATGGGACTTTTGGACTGGCGGGAGAAGGTTGAAAGGTGGGCACTTCCGTTACATAGCGATAATTGCCGTCTAGACTGAGACGCGGAACAAGAGTTCCGAACTGGCTGTCGGCTTTTTCGGCGGCCGCTTTCATCTCGGACTCCGCGGCTTTTAACACGGAAGAATACGCCAAAGCGCGAGACTCCGCCTCTTCCAAGGAGAGGACAAAATGCGGCGTGGAGACTCCGGCCTGGATGTTTACAGCCAAAAGGAGAAACCCCGGCACTAAAAACCTAATAATATCTTTCTGTGGCCTCATGGTTGCCTCGTGGACAGTCCGTTAATCGCCATGTCAACGCGCTCTTCTATGGCCTTATCAGAAATTACATTTTGCACAATGAACCGAAGTGGAATTCCCACGGGCCTCTTGGCGCCGGATTTTTCAATTATTGTTAAGGCCAAACTAGGGCCGGCCACAGATGATGCCAGAAAAGAAATGGCCAGCGGCATAGGTATTTTCCTAAAGATACCCGAAAACTGCCCCTCTTTTATCAATTTAAAAATCAACATGGCGTGTCTGAAAAAAGTCTTATCAAGAATTTGCGCGGCCTCATTTTCTCCATCTAAAATATCTTTTGAAAGGGCAAGGATGATCTCTCTGTTGTCTCGAACAAACTTCCCCAAAAGTTTGAGGGCCCGGCGGAGCCGATCTTGAACGTCTCCTTCCGTTCCGATTTCCAGTGAAAACCGCTGAAAGAATTCCTCGTAAATTTCGTTTAGAAGACGGCGGGCAAAAGCGGTTTTTGATTTAAAATGATAATGAAACATGCCCAAGTTTACGCGGGCTTTTTTCGCGACTTCGCGAACCCTAAGGCCGGTGACGCCTCTTTTATAAATCAGCATACGGCCCGCCTCTAAGAGCAATTTATCCACGTTATGAGAGGGTCACCCATAGACAGAAATACCTCTTTTTTTTATTTAACCGACCCCATAATTATACGACCGTATAATTATAAATCAAGGTTTAAGCGTTCCAAATAAAATAGACCTTATTAAAAGGAACTCGGAAGGAGACAAAAAAGTTTCAGAAGGGGCCGGCATCTTTTTTCGTCGTCCCGAGATGTCTCTGCTCGGGACCCTTTTGGATGCCGAGCAGAAAATTCTCGTGCCGAGCAGAAACTTCTCGGCATGACAAAGTGGGCCGTCGTCCCGAGATGTCTCTGCTCGGGACCTTCCCCATTCAAAAATGAGGCATGTAGCGACTTGACCCCTTCTGAAACTAGCGAAGCGGAGAATTTTCCAATTTCTGGAACACTAAATTTAACGCCACGTCCAAATCCACGACCGGCACTAACCGTTCTGATTTTGTGCACATACCATAGAAGGCGCAGTCAGTGCGGCAGATCTCCGGGACTTTGTCCCGAATCCGGGATTCACAATCAATATAAGCCGCGGACATCGCCTCGATCCGGTTTTGAGCCTGAACGGAAATGGTTAAAAACTCAATTCCGATGAGATATTTATTGTCTTTGGGGATGGTTCGTTTTATTTCGATGATAGAGTCCAAAACAGTTTTATCAGGAAAAGCCATTCCCAAGCTCAACCGAGTCAAAGCGGGTATGTATTGGTCGATTAAAATCGCCATTCCTCCCGCGGATAAATCGATGAGTTTTCCTTTGATCGAATTCCCAAAGTAAGGCGGTAAGGGCTCTAAAAGGACCGGGATATTGATAAAGGCCGTAGCGGAAAATCTTTTATGTTTCCTTCTTTCCATTTTCTTGCCCTCCTTCTTTCCAACCATACCTGAGAAAGATGACAAACCGGTGAATTCAAGGTGAAGTTAGAGAGACTTTTTTGCGGGATTTAATGGGGCCTTTCAATTTCATGCCGTCAAATCAGCTCAAAATATCATTGGGGTCAACAAATTTTTTGGGAGAGAATCCATTCCTTAAAGAGTA
>JAKLIS010000147.1 GCA_022709485.1 Elusimicrobiota bacterium
TTCTCGCTTTCCTGGCGGGATGTGCCTATGAGAGGGTTGAAAGAAAAGAAGAACGGGCTTCCGCCCCTCCGTCAAAGGCGGCCGTTCCCACACTGACTCCGCCTTCGGAACTTCTCGAAATTCCCGAACCCGCCAGCATGGCTCTCTTTTTTGTTCCGCATCCGCGAGGGGATTTATCCGCTCTCATCTCTTTTTTTAAAGGTCACCCCGATTTTCGGGCCACCCTTATTTTCCCCGCGGGATATTTTGACGAGATGGGACGAAAATCGCTTATTCCCGAGTTGCAAAATCTTATGGTCAGCAGAAATATTGAAGTGGGACTGACCCTCAAAAGAGAACCTGTCCTCCCGCTGATTCAAGATTTAGCCCCGCATGTTCCGAAATTGAGCGGGTGGAATATCTATTTTAAATGGCCGGAGGACGTCGCGGCTCAAATGGCTCAAGCCCGGATGGAATTTCAAAAACGGTGGGTCGAAAATCCATCGGGATTTGCCCCTCCGTATTTGGCTCTTTCTCAAGATCAGATCAGAACTCTTCAGCTTTTGAAGCTTCGATGGGCTATCGTGGCTCCGCAATCGACGGGGGGAGTGCAAATTATTGATTCTTTGGCTTTACTTTCGCCGCCTCGAGTTGAATACGAACCGGATGAAGAGGGAGAGGAGATTCCTTCTATTCGGGAATTTTCCAAAGACCTATTTCAATACCCCATGGCCTTTGTGGACGCCCGTATTTGGACCGCCCCTGAAACAGAACTGGATTTCTTAAACGAATTTGTTCGTGAATTAGAAAATGCCAAACCCATTCGAGAACCGTTGTTGGGGAGACAGCTGGTTGAATCTTTTTATCGAACTCCTTATCCGTATCCTCCGATAGATCTTTTTGATTTTGATTTTGGCCCGTGGGCAAGAACCGATCGGCAGCGGTTGGCTTGGAAGGCTTTGGCACAGGCGAGAAATGTGGTGGAAAATTATAAGAATTCCGGCCAAGCGAATTTGAAAAAATTGGACGCGGCCATGGAGGAAATTTATCACGCGGAAGATGGCCGTTTTTTATTGAGCCTGGGGGAATCCAGGAGTCAAGATATCGAGATGGAAAATGAGTTTTTGGCAACCTTGGCCAATGTGTATCGGCTATCGGAAACGCCCGTTCCGGCCAACTTTAACCGATGGTTTTCCTTGGGGGATAGGAAAATCACCGCGGCGCAAGGGGACGGGGATTTGGAGCCCTTTTTTGTGGAGGGCGTCCAGGAACTTAAATGGAACGATCCCATCGGCGATGATCTGGGGGACGGGAATTTAACTTATCCGATGGGAAATTATCCCAAGGGCGCTTTTGACCTTAGATCATTTTCCGTTTCTTGGACGGATTCTGATGTGATTATTTCATTTTCACTCCTCGAACTCATTTTGCCGAAGGAACATCTGGTCAATCCTTTGTTGGACGTTTATATCGACATCAATCGTCTCCCAGGCGCGGGAAGTGTTGATCCGTTACCCAATCGTACCGGCTGCGTGGTGGCCCGGGAAGCCGCGTGGGAATTTGCCTTGGCGATTGGATTGATGAAAACGGAACTCTTTCAGCCGGTTCCGGGCCAAACACCTAGGAAAATCGGGAGTTACGAAGTCAAGTTGGATCCGAGCGGGAAAATGGTCAGGGTCAGACTTCCCCGCTCTATTTTGAGGGGGTCTCCGGAAAGATGGCGTTATTCCGTTGGATTATTGGGAACAGAAATGGGGGTATCGGGAGGAGAATTACGCCCTATTTCCGCCACGGCTTCTCCTCGGCAGAAAAATTTCGGCGGAGGAAAAGTGGGGAGAAAGTCGCCTCCTTACATCGACCTTTTGGCCCCCTCGGCACAAGACCAAATGAATCTGTTGGCGGTTTACCGGGACGGCGGCCTCGTCACCCTTCAATACGTCGACCCGGAATAGCTTGGGGCGACTGGGCTATCAGTCAAGAAAATTAAATTCTTGAGGTTTGATAGAGCCTTTATTTATGACAAAAACAAGCGGTTCAAACACGGCTTTTTCATCCTTGTAAACCTTCTCCCTTTTGTTGCTGGCAGGGTCCCTCGTTATGCCCCTGGCCGCCGTTTAGAATAAAACACCCACTGTTGATGAGTTTCAATATTTGCCTGCCGGCTGCGTCATTTTGGCCACACACGATTTCTACATGCCCCCCAAAAGCCCGCCCCTTTCGAAAGCGTGGGCGGTCCTTCCATTAGAATTTATTCCTGTCGACGTCCTCATTGAAGATAAGTCGAAAAAGCACCAATCCGGATGGGGTCTGTGGGTCTATGCGGCGGCGTTTGTAGAGAGAAACGCCGTCCTATATGAAAGACTTTTCTTTCATATGTAATTGATGAATGCTTTGTGGCTTTTCCCATTGGGCGTTCTTTTGTTTTCATGGACACGGGGGCCAAATGGCTTGTGGGGGGCGGTCGTCTCCACCGTGTTGTTGGCTTTTTGTTCGACCATGCTGGCCCATTCGCCGCTTGTGACAACGGATTTATCAGCGGCGACGTGTTGGCTTGGCGCCCAATACTTTTTTTGTCGCAGCCGGCTTTCTGGGCGGTCGGTCGGGAGGCTGGTGGGAGCCGGCGTTTGGTGGGGAATGTGGCTTTTGGTCAAGCTGTCTTTGGTCTTGGTCCCAATCGGGATAGGCGCTCTGTCTTCTTTTCATGAATCAGACTGATTCTTCTTAAAAGGGGGCTTCTCCGGATCGGTTGGCCCTGAAAATGGAAAGCTGCGCGAAACATTTCTTCAAGGGGTTTGGCCTTTTTTAATGCTTTTCCTTGTCATAGGGGATATTGATTTCGTGGGCTGGGGCCCACCTTTTTGACCGGGAAGTAATCTCCGCCTCTGGTTAAAATCCGCCTTCTTGCACAATTTTTTTCAACGTTGCTTGATCCATGATTTGGCCCTGGGGTGATTTTGGTTGGTGGGCGGTTTGCCGTTTTCGGAAATTCTCGATGAGATCGGTTGGAATATCCAAGTCCTCTAATGGATTGGGTTCAAAATCGAATGCCAAAATTAAAAATTGGGAGGGTTGTTTCACCCATATGTAGCGGTTCCCGATATGGTGGATTTCGGGGGAGGGAAGCTTGTTAAGTTTGACGGCTTGATTAATGGCGGCTTCCTGGTGCGTCAGACCAACAAGGGCCAACGGTTTTCCATAAAAAAGCGCCTTGTCGACTTCCTTGGCATAGTTGGGAAGGGGATCTTTGGCGTTAACCCAGCGTGCGATAATTTTTTCACCGCTGTCGAAAATTAGGTTCCAACGGAAGATGGGATCAAGTGAAAAAACATGATGGATGTCGTTATCCTGAATTTCTTTAATCAATTTTGCCCGGGCTTCTTTTACGGACAGGGTAAAAGGCGGGGTGGCTTGGTGACGGGGAGGGGAGGCGGCCTCGAAAGATGCGCCGGACCCTGCAACGGTGGTGGCCAGAAGAAAAAGAACTATTAGGATGCTTCCTTTGCTTTGGCGTTCCCACGCTTGAGCTCCAAGGGCGGATACCCCTAAAATGGCGTACGGAGTGAGCGCCACAAGATGTTGAAAAGAAAAAAGGTTGGGGCTGACCCCCAAGGAAAATGCCACCGGGATTGCGATGGCCAATGCACAACCGACCGCAAAGCGGCGGTCGGAAAATGATTCCCGGGCGGTGACAACTCTCGTTAGGAAAAGAAAAACGCCCCCGCTCCAGATGATGGATGCCCAGCGCGTGAATCGTCCGATTGGGAAACGCAAGCTTTCCTCAAAGGCGCCAGTGAAGGCCACAAAGATCCTTGTCGGTAGTTGACGCAAAGAAAGAGCGAGATCAAAATTTTTGAAAAATTCGGAAATCCCGGTTGCCGTTCGCTCAGGGGCCGCCCAACTCGTTAAAAAGCTCACGGCCACAACGGCGCCAATCAGGATTGCCAAAACGTCGCTCCATTGACCTCTTTTCCAAAAAAGGGCCGCCAAAAACGCCAGGAAGCAGACTCCCCATAAGGGACGGCTGGCGAAAAGCCCCCCCGTGGCGATTCCAAGACCTATTCCCCAAAGCCGTTTTCCAAAAAAGTTTGTGGGGGAATGGGTTGCCAACCAGCAACAAAAACCCGCTAAAAAAAAGGGGCTTACCCATTGACGCGCGCTAAGTGACCATGGAATCCAGGTGGGAAAAAAGAGGAAAAATATTCCCGCGATCCACGCCGATTGGAATCCGGAGAATCGATTTTGGGCCAGAATGAAAAAAATTAAGCCGAGGGTCCAAAGGAACACCATCGCTCCCGTAACGGTCACTTCCGATACTCCGCCCATCTTGAAAAAGAGGGCCATCGCCAGCGTTTCGAATACGTTGAATCCGGATTCCTGAATGTGAAATAAATTCGGCCATTGATTTTGCTCCACAACATGTTTGGCCGTGAGGGCGAGGCGGGCCTCCTCGCCTTCAAGAACCAGATTGGGGTTCATTAACTGGGGCAAACGGGTAATTCCGGCCAGCACCGATCCAATCAGCACAAGCAAAGCCAGCGCGGTTCGGGGCGATTTGATCCAAAAAGGCAGAAGAGTGTTTTTGTTTTTTTTCTTATTCATGGAGATGAGGGAAGCTCATAATGCCGGTCTTTTTCGATTCAAGTTTTAGCTAATGCTTCTCCTTTCATTAAACCAAATTATCATAAAAGCCCATTTTTTTGCATTTTTCAATCGACTTTGAAACGGGCGAAATTAAAATGTTCTATGCTCATCCACCTTCCCCATGTAAAATTATTCAAACAATATAAAAGACGTTTAGGGAGATAATGCAAAAAATATTGCTCAAGTCCGGGGTC
>JAKLIS010000148.1 GCA_022709485.1 Elusimicrobiota bacterium
GCGGGTTGGGGCGATGTCGTTTATTGGACGGCGGTTTTTGACGGAAAAAAGGAGGGTGATAAACCCCAATCTTTAAACGGTCTAAGGCGATGGCTTTGGGACACGCCTTCGGCCCATTGTGAGTCGTCCAAATATACCTGGCATCCCGAATATCGATGGTCACGGATTGTCACGGCGGATGAACTATCCCGAAAAATTCGACGCAAAAAGGATGTCGGCCGGCTGAAAGCCGTTAAAATCATCGAGCGAAATGGATCCGGCCGGGCCGCCAAAATTTCATTTGAAGGCGAGCGCGGGATTTTGACTCTTAAAAAAGAACATGAGATCCGAAAGTATATGGGAGCCGGGTCATTGAGAAGCACTTTGTTTGTGATAGATCCTGTCTTCGAGAATGGAGAGCTTCAAAGCCTTATTATCCAAGGCGGCGGCTGGGGTCATGGCGTCGGCTTCTGCCAATCCGGCGCCGCCGGACGGGCAGAGTCGGGACAGGATTATAAAAATATTCTTTTGTCCTACTTTCCCTCGCTTGCGCTTCAGAAAATGTGATTCAAAAGAATCCTCTCTAGCCAATGGATCAAAACGGGAAAGCGCACGATTCCTTGATGCCGCGGATTTAACGGGCATTTTTGATGAGTCCAGGCTAACCGATGGGGATCGTGAAAAGGCGTTGAAACACGGCTTCCATTAATCCAACCGCGCGTTTCGCATTGAAAATTCAATTCGTTTCTTCTTAACTCCAAATTAACCCCGCGTTAAGGATTTCTTAATGGGATTCCCTTTAAGATTAAGAAATATATGAACCCTAACTGCCGGCCGTTTATATCCACTTTTCTAGCGATAATCTTCACCGCGCAAGCGGCGCTGGGCTATTCTTCCGAGGCCAATTTTTGGGCCGAGCGGCGCCGAACCATGGCCGGACAGAACCAAAAATCAACCCCTCAACTGGTCTCCCTTCCTTCCTCTTTATCCGCGCAAATGAATTCGCAAAATTTATTGAACCAACTGCCGTCTGTGAAAAGCCATCTTCCTGTCTCTTCGAAATGGATCAAGACGAGGGGAGTAAATTCGTCCCCCATTTCCACTCCCTTACACCGCCTTCTTGATTCCGTTCCTTTGGCTTATGGAAATGTCCAGGATGTTTATGATTCGGGCCGTCCCCAGGCGTTGCCACTGGTCCTCATCCAAGATGTCCACATGAACACCGAAGCCCAAACCAATATGGCCGCCCTTCTTCAAGATTTGATTGATCAAAAGCAATTGGCTTTGGTGGGGGTAGAGGGGGCGTTTGGAGCCCTTGACTTTGCGCCCTTCCGTTCTTTCCCGGACAAGGCCGTCACCCAACTGGTGATAGAGCCCTACTTTAAAAACAAATTAATATCCGCCCCTTCGTATGTGGGGGTGATGAGCTCCACCCCGCCGCCCCTATTTCTGGGTGTGGATGATACAGCCCACTACAATGCCAACGTCAAAGCCTATCTGGACTCCAATAAATTTAAAAAGAGGTTGGCCCAAAAATTGGGGGCCATGGAGAAAACCTTGGCCAAGGCCAAAGAAGAGTATTTATCGCCCGATCTCAAACGGTTTGACGCGTTGCGGCGGGCCTATCGAAAAGGAAATTTAAGTTTTGGCGCCTATGTTCAGAATTTGGCCGAATCCCAAAAAGAATGCGATCTCACCCTCGATCAATTTTTGGAAGCCTACAAAATGGAATCCTCCATGGATTTTGGCCGGGTCGAGAGCGAGCGCCGCGTGGTGTTGGAAAAACTGGCCCAAGCCCTGAGCAAAGAGGAAATCACGGGCCTCATGGGGATGAGCCTCGCTTACCGGTTGGGACGGGTGGGTTTCGGGGACTACTACCAGGGCTTAAAGGATTTGTGCGGCCGGAAAAATATTTCTCTCAGTCAAACCCCGCATTTTGAAAATTACATTCGTTACGTTTTGCTCTCCGACGGCATTAAGGCGGAACCCTTGTTCGACGCCGTGGAAAAGCTGGAAGCCCAGATAACCCAATCCCTCATCAAAACTTCCGAAGAAAGGGATTTGATGGACACAAGCGCCTGGTTGTCCTTGGCGGAGAAATTGATGGATTTTTCGCTTACGCCAAAGGAGTGGGGGAGGTACCTGAAGACAGTGCCTAGTGCCTGGTGCCTAGTTCCTAGTGGGGAAAGAACGGCACAAGGCACTTCTTCTGATTCTTTTTTACCAGGCACTAGGCACCAGGCACTAGGCACTTCTTCTGAATCTCTTTCACCAGGCACTAGGCACCAGGCACTAGGCACTTCTTCCTTTGAATCTTTCTACCGCGAAGCCGATATCCGCAGCAAAAAGATGGTTCAAACGCTCTTGTCCCATCCCGCGTCCGGGAATAAAGCCCTGATCCTGGGGGGATTTCACACGCAAGAAGTGGCGGAGATCCTCCGCCAGAAAAAAATCTCTTATGTTGTGGTGTCCCCCAAACTCACCAAGCTCGACGGGGATTCCGGGACGGAATATTTGTCTGTATTCGCCAGAGAGAAAACGCCCCTGGATAAATTGTTTGAAGGGGAAAAACTTTTTCTTTATCCCAAAGACCAGCATTTGATAGATGCCACCGCCGTTCGCGGCTTGGGGAGCGTGATGGCGCGGGTGGGAAGTGTCGCCCGCAAAGGTGTGGCCGCCGTAAAATTCGTCTATCACAATATTCAAATCAATGGGATTGTTCGCAAAGCCGACGACCCTGCCAACGACCGGTTTGAACTCAAGCGTGAAAATTGGATTGTGGTGTTGGTGAAAGTCATGGTGAAAGAAATTTGGATTGTGGTGAAAGAGTTTCTGTATCAAATGCCCGCGTATCTTGTGGCGGTGGGGGGGCCGTGGATATGGGCGGAGCCCACTCTCATTGCCCTTGGGTTGGGTGTCAATGCGTTCATGGCCTTTCGCTTCGGAAAAGCTCACAAGGGAAATAGCTTGGGTCAACAAATTTTTCTCATGGGGGTGGGGTTCATACTCGGCGGTTCCATGTTCCTCCCGTTTGCCAGAGAGTGGCTAGGGTTTTTTTCCTTTATCGTTCCAATAATGGCCCACCTCGCTTATAACTTTCTTGTTTGGGTGGTGAAAACATGGGCGGAAAAGACGGAAGGGCATCCCTGGCTAAAACGCATTGCGGACCTTTTGCCTTACGCGCACATAGATGACACGGTCAAATACGAAGGGGAAAAAGATTCAGTTCTTCAAGCGAGTCTTAAAAGATATGAAGAATTACTTGATCGTTTGGAAAAGGAAGGCCTTCCACGGGAAATTTATTTGGGAGATATACATGGAGATCCCGCCTCTCTTGAAACAGTATTGGCATTGGTCAACGAGGGGAAAGTGGATCGGGTGGTTTTTCATGGGGATCTTTTTGATCGCGGCGACAAGAATTTGGAATGTCTGGATCTGGCCAAACAATTAAAGGAAAAATTGGGTGACAACTTCATTTCCCTCATGGGAAACCATGACGCCTTTTTTATTCAGTCGATCCTTCTCGGAAAACGCAAACCAAAAGAGAATGAATATGAAGAGGAAATTCTGAAAGCCTTTGATAACTGGATGATAAATGGGGGAGACACATTTCTTGCCAAGGTTGGTTTACAAGAGATAAAGGATGAACATGAGAAGATTTATAAAAAATATTCGAAATCGGAAAAATTTCCCAAAGAGGCTCTTATAGAACTTGAGGGTCTTCGCCGGATTGCGGCGGCCAATTCCCAGCTGCAAGAAGCGGCTTTCTGGCTTCTGAAGAATTCGACCATGCTTTTCCTTGATGACTTAGATTTCCTCCATGTTCACGCGGGAATAGAAATTGATAAAGACTTAATTGTGCGTTTTAAAAACATGAATTTCTCTCAGCCCAAGGAAGTCATTGTCGCGTTTAATGAGGACTGGAAGACTATTCAGAAAAATATTCCTTCTCCGGATTTAATTGCTGAAGAAATAAAAGTGGTCCGGTCGTTTTTAAAGACAGGGGCTGATCTTTTTTGGTTAAGAGAAACCGAATGGTTGGATAATGTTCTTATTTTTTCTTCGGATGACACGACCATTGAAGCGGCCGAAAAGGAGTGGGAGAAATTAAGTGAAGAAAAAAAAGAGCGTTATAGAAATAAGGGGCAAGAAAAACAAAAAAAACGGGAGTTGATAAGAGACATATCTCGTTCGACAGGAAAAGTGGAATTGAATAAAAATTTTCGTCTTCAACTAATCTTGTATGGGATAAATGGGATCACTTTCGCTCATAGCCATCTGGAAGAATTACTGAATATTGGGGGTGTGATTTTCGGGATTAATGTTGTTAAGCGGATAGATGGAGAATTGTCAGCTCTTAATAATGGCTTTATTCAGATGAAGCCTGACGGAATGTATTGGATTGGAGGGGAGGGAAATAAAACAGAAAAAAAGGTTCTAATAAAAGAACATTTTATGGCCTTAATCCTCGACAATATTGTCTGGCTTAAAAAACAACTTGAGAAAGACACGGCTCAAGACGAAAAAAAGTTAGCAGAATACCGCGCCGAATCTCAAAAGTTTAACCTCTCTTCTCAAGCGTCTCCAGACATCGGCGATAAATCCGAAGGAGCCGGCGGCGTTATTTTCGGCCTAAGGCGTTTAATCTTTACGCAAATATTTAGGGTTCCTAAAGATACTTATGACAGATGGGTCCTGAACAATGATCGGTGGATAAGGATTTATAATCTTTCGGGCGCTTTCTTCGTTGAAAACCTTTTTCTGGGGG
>JAKLIS010000149.1 GCA_022709485.1 Elusimicrobiota bacterium
TTCCTTGTCGCCGTCAAAAAAGTGAGCATCCATTCCCTTTACCACCATATTTTTGAGGCTCGCCTGCGCCTGGAACGGGGAACCAATGATTTTTCAAGATGGCTTGAAAGCCAACTGGGAGCCACCAAATTATCAAAAGCCATCGCCAAATTGGATCCTTACACGCACACGTTGGAAGGATTACGGTCCAAAATTGTTTCCCTGGTTGAGAATCGTTTGAATTTTCTTAAGAAAGAGGAATCCCATGCATCTTGATGATTACATTCCCATGGTGGGCGAAGCCGTTGTGGAAGATTTGAAATTGATCGCCCAAAGGCTTCAAGGGAAAGTGATAAGAAATATAAATTCGACCGCTGTCGGCGGGGGAGTGGCGGAAATTTTAAATCGAATGGTTCCTCTTTTAAAGGAGCTGGAAATTGACGCCCATTGGGACGTCATTCGGGGGGGCGATAAATTTTATGCGGTAACAAAGAAAATACACAACGCCCTACATGGGGCAACGCAGGAATTTACACCGGACGATATTGAGGCATACCAAGAAACGCAAAAATCAAATTTAGAGGAATTGAAAAGTTTTGCCGATGTCATGTTTATTCACGATCCTCAGCCGGCCGGCCTTATCCAGAAAAAACAAGAATTGGGGCGGAAATGGTTATGGCGCTGCCACATCGATTTGTCTTCCCCCCAAAAAGATGTTTGGGAGTTTCTCCGGCCCATGGTCGAACAGTATGACGCGGCCGTATTCTCATCTCCCGGCTTTTCGCAAAAACTTCCCATCCGCCAGGTGTTGATTACCCCCTCCATAGATCCTTTAAGCGACAAAAATAAAGATCTTCCTCAAGAGTTCATCACCTCAGTTCTTGAGAGGTTCAAG
Source organism: Elusimicrobiota bacterium (assembly GCA_022709485.1). Lineage (GTDB taxonomy): Bacteria > Elusimicrobiota > Elusimicrobia > F11 > F11 > JAKLIS01. Next base: position 875 of record JAKLIS010000149.1, read on the forward strand.
ATTGATCCTGAAAAACCCTTGGTAACTCAAGTTTCGCGCTTTGACTATTTAAAAGATCCGCTCGGGGTCATAGAAGCTTATCGTTTGGTGAAACCCTATTTTGACTGTCAGCTGTTGCTCGTGGGAGGAAGCGCCACCGACGATCCGGAAGGATCGGAAGTCCTGCAAAAAGTCAAAACGGCCGCCGGAGACGACCCGGACATCCATGTGCTTGAGCTCCCTCCAACCAGTCACCTTGAGATCAATGCTCTCCAGAGAGCCAGTTCAGTCATTATGCAGAAATCCTTAAGAGAAGGATTCGGGCTCACGGTTTCAGAGGCTCTGTGGAAAGGAAAGCCAGTTATCGCCGGAGGCGTCGGTGGCATCCCTCTTCAAATAACCCATAAATATTCGGGCATCCTTACTCATTCAGTGGAAGGAACCGCCTATTGGTTAAAGCAGCTTCTTCAGTCTCCCGATTTTGGACGCCGCTTAGGTGAGAACGGGCGAGAACATGTCCGTGAAAATTTTCTCCTCACCCGCCATTTGAGAGACTATATGTTGCTTTTCCTGTCCTTGGATCATCCCGACGAAGATGTGGTCAATCTTTAAATAAGAAACCACCTCTAAATTCTCTCCTCAAAAACATTCGCATTTTAAGTCCTCAATTCGACTTGGAGACATGGTGAAAGACGGTTTAATCACAAGGGAAAAGGCCAACGTGATTGTGTACAGGGCTGAAATTCAGAAGTAGGCTTCAATCCGGGGGGTGGAAAGACCGGGAAGGATTCCGCCATCCTAAGGCTCCTTAATAACAGAATTGTGAGAAAACTGAAACGTGCTTTTTGGCTAAATTTTCGTCGCCTGGAATTCCCGTCACATTGAGCCGGCAGCGGTTATTCGCGAGGACCGGATAAAGATGCTCTCCATAAATTCCCTTGGCCGCGCCCTCCTTCGTTTTCAAATTGCGGAAAAGGCCCGCGTAATTTTCGGTGAAGTACGGTTCCATAGGGGTCCCTTTCACCAATTTCCGCCACATTGATTCCGCCGCGGCCAGCCGTTGGAGAGCCGCTTTATGTTCGGCCTCCAGTTTTTCCCGGTCTTTGACCAGGGCTTTCGCAAAAGCGCGGGTAAGAGGATGCTCAAAAGAGGAGCCCCGCGCCCGGATGGCCGTGTTCAGGGCGAGAGTTAATTCTTTGTCGAAGCTGGGCTCCGGTGAATAAACCAAGAGAAGCCCGCACGGCCTCAAAGAAAAAGTGACGAATGACTTGGTGGGGCTTATGGCCATAATAAATTGAACGCCTTCCTGAATAAAAGGCTCAATTTGGGTCTCAAAGCTTTTTTTCATGATTCCGTCGTAGGACTCTTGGGCGAGCACGCTGGCGAATTCAAATCCGGTATAGGCGCGATCTAAAATAACCGGGCCCTTGGCCTTTGCGGCCGCTTTGGCGCGGGAGAGAACCAGTTCCTTTTTTCGAACAGTTCCGGTGGTGTTCATGGGCCCGGCTTGATAAATGGGCAATAATCCATGTCCGGAGAGGATGGCGTCCCCCGCCGTTTCTTGGCAAGACACGCGGGCCATTTTGGCGATGGCCTTGTAAGCCGGCCAGCCCAATTCTTCAATGCCCAGTGTTTTGAGGCCGGGAGTTAAAATGAGCGCCAATTGAACGGCGGTTTGGACGGCGCCCGTACCCGCGTCTGAGGGCAGCGCCAAATGAAAACGATCCCAATATTTTTCCGGTATTTTCTGCCACTGAAGAACGGCCTTGGTGACGTCCGGCATGAGAGCGGAAGAATTTTTATAGTCTCCATCGACGCTGGCGGCCAGTTCGGCCTTGGCGTAATCCATGAGCGTGGAGGATGTCCCCATCGCTTTGGCTTGGGCGGTAAGCATGATGCCGATGCCGTAATTATGTCCACGGGGGTCTTGTTTACAGATGATGCTTGAAATTTGATTGGGATCTTTACCCAGACCTTCCAGTCTTTTGACTTCCTCCAAAACTTTTTCGCTAAAACTCAAGTCCATTGGGTGGCCGCTCCTTTACGTTGGTAAGAAATAACGCTCATCCGGCGGGGACATTACAAAATTTGGATATTGGGTGGGGAGGGTTCGTTATTCGGGAAGATTTCGATTTCTTGCGGCCTTAAAATAGTAAAGCCCGATTAAAATAAGAGTGCAGAGAAAATAAGCCACGCCGAAATCAGGAGCCCCCGGAAATATAATTTTGTTTTCAACGCCAGCCGGGCTTAGGATGTAGGCGTGAATAAAACCGAAGGTTGATAGAAATGTGGCCGCCAACGCCCACGCCACCGCTTTCTCAAATTGGCGGTCGATAATAAACACGAGAATGGCGGCAAGAATCATGGAGGATAGAAGAAATCCTTGGCTGAGCGAGATCACGCCGTGAATATAAATATCGGATCCAAATTTCCCGAAAGAATCAAAAAGAGTGGTCCCGGCGGCCCGCAAAGTGGTTTGAATCAAATGAAGCGCCCAAGCCCCCAAAGACGGAATAAGCCCAAAGGCAACGGCCAAGGCATGTTTGGGGGGAACTTCTTGGAAAGCCTGCGCGGTGATGACAATTCCAATCCAAACAAGAATTCCCAGCGTCGCCTCCAAAGGAATAATTTTCAACACGGTTGTTAAGCCCCCGGTCAGGCATAAAAGGGCGATCACAACGCCATTTAATATCGAATAACCATATCTGGCTCCCATTGCTTTCCACCCCGGGTGCCCGATATAAATTGTGGTGGGAAAAGGGCTTCCTAAAAAAGCCGCCAAAGATCCCACAATTCCATTGGCGAGCAATGAAGGCCGGGTTTCAAACTTATCCCCAGCGGCTTCCGCGCTTTCAAGATTCTGAAGAGAGCCGAGAACATTAAATAAAGCCATGGGGAAAATGACGGAAAGATAAGTCAAGCCGATCGGTCCCCAAATCATTTTTACGAGATCCATAAAGACCGGTTTGGGGACAAAAAAACCCATTTGAATGGGTTCGGATGGGACCGAAAAGAAATTCCATCCCATCCATTTCAAAATCCACGCTCCTCCGACTCCGATCGTCACTGCCACGAGCCCTCCCGGAAGGCCCAGCGGCAACTTGATGCGCCCCGCGTAAGTGGACAAGATCATTACCATGGGGACCAATCCAATAATGGGAGATGAAAAAATCTGAAAAGTGAACCCCATGGCGATAAACGTGAGGGCAACCCCGGCGAGCGCCGAAAGAAGAGCGGCCCTCGGCGTGTGTCGTTTGAGCCAGTCCCCAAAAAAGGCGCCTCCAATTTCAAATAGTCCGCTTAATAAACAGGCCAGGAGTCCCACCTTCCATGTGAAATCCACATTTCCCGTTTCATGGTAAACCGGCGCCATGATGAGGAAAATAAAAGCCAAAAGACTGATGGTATTAATGCCGTAGGGGAGGGCGGTAACATCTTTCCGACCGGTTTTAAGCGAAAGTTTTCGAGCCTGCCAGGCATAAAAAAAGTTTCCCAGTAGAATGGAGAGGGCGGCGCCCGGAAGAATGCGGCCCACAATAAAGGCAAGAGGAAATCCGCAGGCGGTTTGGCACAAAACTACAATCAACATGAGCTGCAGAAGATTGTCTATAAAGAGACCGAAAAAGCCGTCAATGTCGCCGCGGACCATCCAAGAAAAAGGAGGCTTTAAGTTGAATTTCCAACTCATTGCGGGAAGATTTTAAAGAAGGGAAAAGCCAGGGTCAAGGTTTTGTTTCGTTGGTTTTTTTGGCGTTAAGAATAAAATTTGAATCCGAGTGAAACGTTTCCTTGGCCAAAAATTTGGCCAGCGGAAATTCTGTCCTGGGTTTATCATCTGTAACCAATGGAAAACCCTTCGCCTTT
>JAKLIS010000015.1 GCA_022709485.1 Elusimicrobiota bacterium
GCGGAAACGGTTCTGCCTCATTCCGTCGGGAAAAGTATGTTGATATGGGCGGTCCTGACGGCGGAGACGGCGGGAAAGGCGGCGATGTATATTTACGGGCCAATCCCAGGTTGAAAACCCTTCTTGATTTTGTTCGAAAATCCAAATATGAAGCCACGCGAGGTGAAAACGGCAGCGGGCGGAAAAAATTTGGGAAAAACGGCCACGATTTAATCCTGGATGTCCCCTGCGGGACAGCCATTTATAAAGATAAAAAGCTTTTTGTCGATCTGGTGAAACCCGGGACCCAGGTGTTGATGGCCAAAGGGGGGATCGGCGGGCGTGGCAATGTCCATTTCAAAAATTCCGTCCGGCGGGCCCCTCACATCGCGGAAATGGGGGAACCGGCGGAAAGAGCCAATCTAGTTTTAGAACTAAAATTGATTGCCGATGTGGGATTAATCGGCTGCCCCAACGCCGGAAAGTCAACGCTTCTGTCGGTCATTTCCCGGGCGCATCCCAAGATCGCCGCCTATCCCTTTACCACTCTCCATCCCAATCTGGGAGTGGCCACCGTGGGCGATAGAGAGATCATCTTTGCCGACATTCCCGGCCTTATAGAAGGTTCTCACACGGGCCGCGGCCTTGGCATTGAATTTCTCCGGCATATTGAAAGAACTCGGATGCTTGTTCATGTGGTTGATCCTCTCGGGTTTGACAACAGAACGCCCAAAGAGAATATTCGGGTGATTGAAAAAGAGCTTGAGGAATACGCTCCGGAACTCATGAAAAAGCCCCAAATTATTGTGGTCAATAAGCAAGATCTGACCGGGGCGGATAAGGTTTATGCTCAAATTAAGAAAGCATGCAAAAAACGGGTGGTATTGGCGGTTTCCGGTGTGAGCGGCGCCGGCGTCCAAGACATCCTCCGAGAAGTGGGGAAGAAATTACAGGAACTTCCTCCGATAGAGCCGGAGGTTCAGGAAGCTCCGGTCCATCTCAATTTAGAACCGGATTTTTGGGTCGAAAAAATCAACGACCAATTCATCGTGAAAGGCAAAAAAGTGGAACGCCTCATCGCCATGACCAATTTTAATCTTCCCGAGGCGGTGGAGAGAACCCAGTACATCCTAAGAAAAATGGGCGTGGAAAAATCCCTCGCCTCGAATGGGGCCAAAACAGGAAACATGGTTCAAATCGGGAAAGTGGAATTTGAATTTCAGCCCGATGTGGATATTGGAAGTCTTGAAGCCCGCCGAGAACGACGAAACGCCGTCCGGTCGGATTTCTCAAAGTAACGCTTCCCTAAAAAAATAAGTATATTTCCATCCTATGAGACTGGTGGTGAAAGTGGGATCGGCCGTTCTGACCGAAGAAAACGGCCTTTTAAACCTGGCGTCCATTACAAAATTAGTGGATGAACTGGCCGGACTTCATCAAAAAGGTCATGAAGTGATATTGGTGAGCTCCGGCGCCATTGCCGCGGGGGTGGGACGCCTCAAACTTTCAGAAAAACCCCAGGAATTGAGGCTCAAACAGGCGGCCGCCGCTATCGGCCAGTCCACTCTCATGGAAGCCTATGAAAAAGGCTTTTCTTCTTTCGGAATTATTCCTTCCCAAATTCTCCTCACTCGAGAAGATTTCTCCGATCGCGAGCGTTATTTAAATATCAGGAACACTCTTCTCACCCTCCTTTCTCTCAAAAGCATTCCCGTTATTAATGAAAACGACACCGTGTCCACCGAAGAAATTCAATTCGGCGATAACGATACCCTCTCGGCGATTGTGGCCGTCAAAGTCAAAGCCGACAAACTTATTATTTTCTCCGACGTGAAAGGACTTTTTGAAATAGATTCCGGTGGGCATTTGACGGATAAGTTGATTGAAGAAGTTGATTCCATTTCAAAGGAATGGAGTGAAAAAGCGCTGGAGAAAAAAGGCTCGAAGTTATCGGTGGGGGGAATGGCTACCAAGTTAAAAGCGGCCAAAATGGCCACCGCTTCCGGAATTGAAACCTGGATAGGCTTTGGCCGGTCGCCTGAAATCATCCACCAAATTTTAAACGGTGAAAAAGGCGTGGCCACGCGTTTTAAACCCAAGGAAAAAAGAATCGCCGCGCGGGAAGCGTGGATTGCCTTCGGCCGAACCTCGAAAGGGACCTTGGTGGTCGACGAAGGGGCGGAAAAGGCGTTGGTTCAGATGAATAGAAGTCTTCTTCCTTCTGGAATTAAGACCGTGAGGGGAAATTTTTCCGTTGGAGATATGGTTGACATCCGATCATTCAAAGGAGAAGAGCTCGGGCGGGGCCTCGTGAGTTATTCTTCAGACGACATAAAAAGGATCAAAGGCCATCATACGGGGGAGATCGCCCAAATTCTGGGGCACGCCGCTTCCGCCGAAGTGATCCACCGGGATAATCTGGTCCTTCTTTAAAAACGGAGTGAGGGCCACCGGGAACGGGGAACATTTCTTTCCCCTCCCCTGCCCCTCCCCTCACCGCCTCCGGCTTGTTCGGGGAGGGGATCCGTTTTTACCAGGCACTAGGCACCAGGCACTTGGCACGTCTTTTCTGGGAACCGGGAACTTTCCTTGGAAAATGGCTGGAGGGCTTTGGTGCTCGGTTCGTGATTTGAAGACGAAATATTCATGTCATCCCTTATATTATTTCTTGGATTTTTCACCTTTTACCTTTTTGGAACTTCTCCCACCCTTTACGGCGGAGACTGCGGCGAATTGATTGCCGGCGCCCACGTTCTGGGCATTCCCCACGCGCCGGGATATCCTCTCTATGTCATCCTTGGAAAGTTCGGGTCGACCATAATCCCTTTCGGAAATGTGGCCTTTCGCGTGAATGGTTTTTCCGCCGTGATATCTTCTTTTCTCGTCTTGTCCGTATTTTGGTTATTCCGAAGGCTTTTGAAAGAAGAGAAAGCCAGTTTCCTGTCGTCTTTTATTTTGGGATTGACGCCTCTTTTCACGGACCAAGCGCGCGGCGCGGAAGTGTTTAATTTGAACCTTCTTTTTATTGTCGGAATTCTTTTATCTTTGGCGAAGGGACGAAAGGAGCCCCAACGCGAATTCGGTTTTAAGTGGGTGTTACTGGGAATATTTTTTTGGGGGCTGGGGTTCGGCAACCATCACACCATTCTATTTTTGGCTCCCGTGATGGCCTGGGAATTATGGCGAAGCCGTACCGGGGGAGCGCGGTTTTATTTTTGGACGGTCGCATTTTTTCTTCTCGGTTTTTCCATTTATATTTTTCTCCCCATTCGCGCCCATATAAATCCTCCCGTAAATTTTGGGAATCCCGATACTTGGGACCGGTTTTGGGCGGTTATCACCCGGAAAGAATTCGGATCTCTTTCTCTTCATCCAGCCGCGGTGGCGTTTCGAGACAAGCCCCTCCTTATTTGGCAATCGATTCGATTTGGCGAGCGGATCTTTTCTCAATTAAACGCGGCCGGTCTCATTTTATTATTCATTGGAACCCTGTTTGGCTTTCTAAAGAAGGAAACACGGACGCTGACTCTCCTTGGATTTTCGGGATTCATTGCTTTCGGGGCGGGGTTTGAAATTTATTCGAATCTATCTCCGGGGAGCTCCATCGCGCAGTGGCGGTTGGAACGGTTTCTTATGATTCCTTTGTTTTGCGGCGTCGGCCTAATGGCCGTGGGGTTAACCCACATTTTCCATCGCGGTAAATGGATGACGGCTCTTGGCTATTTGATTGTCGTTCTTTTTTTCATTCAAGGCATTCCCGGTTTCGCCCGGGCGCACACATTAAGAGACAACCACGCTTTTCGAGATTTTTCTATCTCAGCTTTGAGATCCGCCCCCAAAGAATCCTGGTTTATCATTGACCGCGTTTTATTTGATGAACCGACGTCAGCCCTATTGGTGAGAACGCAAGTGGAAAAAAAGCGGCCCGATGTCCGGTTTTTGTACCGTCCTGGGACTTTGTTTGAGTCCCTCTATGGCGATGATGTCCTTGAGCTATGTTGGGAGGACCGCTACCGACGCCAAAAAGAGGTGGAAACCCGTCTATTAACGACGTCGAGCGCCCCCATCCGTGCCCTCGCCTTTCAAAAAGAAAATGTTCCTATTTCAAGTTCGGTCCTTCGAAACCTTCTTTATATGCCGGCAGGTGAAGCCGCCTCCCCTTCGCTCTCTTTGAGCCAAAGAGGTCCATTTTCATATCCCGACGATTACCCCCGGCGTCTTATCTCAGTGCACAATCCTTATTTGTTGGGAAAGGAAGCTTTAGAAAAAGGAAATCGGAAGAAGGCCGATCGATTTTTTAAATGGGCTCAGTTTATTGGCCGAGACATGGCGTGGTTGAGTTCCAACATCGGAAGCGTCTATGTAAAAGCCGGATTAAATGAGGAAGCCGGGCTTTATTTTGAACGGGCTGTTAGAGAAGACCCCTATTTTTTTGAGGGCCAATACGGCTGGGGGTATGTTCAATTGGTAAAAGGTGATAAATCCCAAGCGGCGGCTGCGTACGAAACGGCGGTAAAATTGGATCCCACATCGGCGGATGGTTTTTATATGCTCGGCATCTGTTATTCTCGGATAGGGGATGTTTTTGCGGCGAGGAAAGCCTTTGAAAAGTTTTTGATTTTGGCGCCCAATAGTCCTCAGGTCGCAGCCGTTCAAAAAGAATTGGATCGGTTGGCTGTTGATTGAGGTATTTTTTTCCTCCCCACGTTTCATCAGTGGGGAGCCTGCCTGCCCGCAGGCAGGGGTCAGGGAGGGGTAAAGACATTTCCTCTCCCCAACCCCCTCCACTGAGCATTCGTGGAGGGGGAGAAGAAATGAATAAGGAAAAATAATGGAAATTGGAATTGTCGGTTTACCAAACGTGGGGAAATCATCCCTTTTTAACGCCTTAACGGCGGCAGGGGTCGCGTCTGAAAATTTTCCGTTCACCACCATTGAACCCAACGTGGGGGTGGTTCCCGTTAAAGATCCACGGCTTTATAAAATGCAGAAAATATTTTCCTCGCCCAAAGTGGTGCCCGCGGCCATCCGGTTTGTCGATATCGCGGGACTGGTGCCGGGGGCGAGCCAGGGAGCGGGCCTAGGGAATAAATTCTTGTCTCATATCCGAAGCGTGGACGCCATTGCGCAGGTGGTGCGGTGCTTTGAGAACAAAGACGTGGTGAATGTTCTGGGGGATCTAGACCCCAAAAAAGACGCCGAAATTATTACAACAGAGCTCATTCTCGCGGACCTTGAGCAGGCGGACAAGTTAAGAGAAAAATACCGCGGAGCCGCCAAATCGGGCGATGAAGACGCCCGGAAAATATTTTCAATTTTGGAATCGGTGTATGAAAAGCTCAAAGAAGAGATCCCAGTGAGAAAACAAGGTTTAGCCCTGGCCACCGTAAAAGATTTTAATTTTTTGACCGCCAAACCCGTCTTATATGTCGCCAATGCCGGCGACAACGCCGACCCGGGACTCGTCGATCAGGTCCGGGAATTAGCGAAAAAAGAACAAGCGGAGATGGTGGAGTTAAACGCGAAACTCGAAGCGGATGTCATGAGTTTTCCGGAAGAAGAGAGAGAGCCCTACCGTCATGAATTGGGCCTCCAAGAATCCGGATTGGACCGGCTGGCTCACGCCGGCCAAAGGCTTTTGAGGCTTATCAGCTTTTTCGCGGCGGGACCCAAAGAAGTCCATGCCTGGCATGTGGAAGAGGGGAGTTCCGCCCCTAAGGCGGCCGGGAAAATTCATTCAGACTTTGAAAAAGGGTTTATTCGGGCAGAAATTTATCAAGCGGAAGACTTATTCCGCGAAGGAACGGAGGCCGCTCTTCGGGCCAGGGGAATGATTCGGATGGAGGGCAAAGATTATATTGTTAAAGACGGAGATGTCCTTCATATTCATTTCAAAGCGTAAAGACGCATCGAATTTGAATTCACTTTTTTGTGTTACACATAATTTACAGAAAGTTCATGTGATCTTAATTGACACAGGGTATTCTGTAATACATGAATCGTAATAACCCCTCCAACTTCAGCGCTCTGGACCAGATTCTTCAACTGGGCGAAGAAACGCATAGCTTCGCGAGCGCCACGGCCCGCGACACTCTTCAACAAATTCAGCGAGAATTTAAAGAAGCGAAAAAATTGGGGAACAAAGAAAAAGCCGCCTGGTCTTTGGTCCAAATGGCCACTGTTTTGAGAGGCCAGCGCAAGTTCCAAACCTCCATTCCGTTGTTGGACGAAGCGCGAACCATTTTCTCCCAAAGCCACGCCAATATCGGGCTCGCCACCGCGTATTATGAAATGTCGTATGCCAACCGCGAGTTGGAGCGAAACGCGCTGGCTCTTGAGTACGGGCACCTCGCCGTAAAAATCTACCAGGAAATGGGACGGACGCTCGCCTTGGCTTGGGCGTACGACAATCTCTCCGCTGTTTTTTTTAATCTTCAAAACCGCCATGAAAGTTTAAGCTGCGCCAAGAAGGCTCGCGCTATCTTTCTTGAATTCCGATCTCGATCGGGGATTGCTTGGAACGGCTGCAACCTTGGGAATATTTACTTTGAAATGGGTTATTATCCTCAGGCTGAAAAATTTTTCTCCGAGGCGGCCGATATTTTCACTTCTCAAAAAAATCAGCAAGGACTCGCCTGGGCGTATTTGGGGCTGGGGATGACGTATCGGGCCGCCTATAAGCTGGACGTCGCCATGGAATATTCGGGAAAGCCCGGGCCATTTTTAAAGAAATCGATTTTAAGGATCGGGCCGGGTGGTGTTATCTTCATGAGGCCGCCATTAAAAGAATCGTCGGCCAGGACGAAGCGGCGGAGCTTTTGAACAAAAGGGCCGCCCAAGTGTTCGGTCCTTCAAGAGATTCGGACGGTATGGGGTGGAGCCTTTTCCAGATGGGCCAGATCTTGAGAGATCGGGGACAAACCGTCAAAAGCTGGGAAACATTTCGGGAGGCTTTAAATTGCCACACGGATATCGAAAACCGGAAAGGCATCGGATGGGTGGAAAATGATTGGGGAAAAACATATTTAGAGCTCAGCAATTTTCCGCAAGCCCGGGAATGCTTAGTCAAAGCCAAAGTGATGGCGGAACAGCTCGATGAGGGCCCTTTGCGGGTGGAAACCTTAAAAAATATCGCCCGGCTTCATTTGGAAGAGGGATATCTTCAAAAGGCGTTTGAGCTCCTTAATGAGTCCATCTCTCTTTCGCCAAAAATCACGGCGCGGGAATCCGAAGCAGAGGGGTATTTGGAAAGAGCCCGGTATTATTTGATGATAGGGGAGAATAAAAGCGCGCGGTATTGGGTGAATGCCGCCGACAGCCTGATTGAAAAATGCGGACTTCAAATATTAAAACCCACGGTGGGGATTTTTATCGGCGAATGTTTGGCGGCGGAAAAAAAGTTCGATTCGGCCAAAATTGTTTTCGCCGATTCTTACAGCCTTGCCAAAAAATATCAACAAAGGAAAGCGAGGGTGGAAGCGCTTTTGGGTCTGGTTCAACTGGGAATCACGCATAAAAATTTCCCTCTGGCCAATACGTTTTTAGAACAGGCCGAATCCGAAGTGCGCCTGTTAAGCTCTCGGAAACTCAAAGCCAAGTTTCTTTTGGTGAAGGGATTATGGCTCTTGCGCGCACGGCAAAGTTTTGATAACAAATTTTTTAGCCAAGGATTGGATATCATTTCATCGGCGGGTTTAAACGTTTTTAAAAAGGTGGTTTTGGAATTAATGGTCAAAATTTATCAGGAACTAAATGTAGACCCCGATCTTTCCCGGGCGAAAATGGATCTCGCCACGCTTCGAGAAAAAGGCCCCGTGGATTTGCATCTTGTCCACCCTTCCGCCGAGACTCAGGTCAATTTCCCGGTCTCCCTCATCATTTAAATGAAAATACTTAAATCAACTCGCCGTTCCGTTTCGCCTTTTGGCACCAGACCCGTTGAAAAAGACGCCTTTGACGATCTTTTATCGGTCATTCAAGACCGCTGTCCCGATTTGAAGCCCCAAGAATCCGCAACCCCTGTTTTATTCCAAGATTTTTATCTTGTTCCCGCCCTCATGCGCCGGGTGGCGGAAGCGCCCGCCAAAGACGCCCCTGAGCTCAAAGTTCTTTGTGATTATTTGCTTAAGCACGCTCTTGAGATAACGGCCGCGGGGCTTTTCGACGAGATGTTTAGCGCCATGAAATTCATCTTCAACCGAAAAACCGAGATTTTCATGATAGATCATCACGATAAAACTCATTGCGAAAAAATGGGCTGGACGGACGAATACCGCGATATGGTTCTTTTTTCTGACGAGAGAGACATTTTGGTGGGCGGTTATTTTGAGCCGGCCACGCGGGAGAAACCCGGTCACTTTTCAGAATTTTTCCGGGAGTGGTCAGAAACGGAGAATTTGGATCGCGCACTCCATTTTTTGGATTTCTCCGCCAAACTCTCCCGCTCAACTTTTGATTTTTATCTGTTGGGGTCCCATGCCGCGATTTCTCGCATCACCCGAAATAAGGAAATCATCCGAAGTCTTTTCCAAAAATGCCAACCGCTTGTAAAAAAAGCCAAATCCCCCACCTGGGAAAAAGATACCCGCGCGGCTTTGGGAATTTAGAATAGGAATTATAAAGAGGAACTCCGGAAGTCCCGGTTTTATTTTTTCGGAGCAGCAGACTTGGCTTTTTGAGCGGCGGCTTTCCGTTTTTCTTCTTCCCGGATGCGGTTTTGGATTCCCTTGACGGCCAGATCCAGCTCGTGTTTCACGTCTCCATTTATCTCGGCGGCCAGGTGGTTTTTAAGGGAAGATATGTGGCCCGCTTTTCCGTGGTAGTGGAAATATTGGGCCGCGAAAAGCCGAACGACGGGATCGGCGGATTCCAGCTTATTCAAAACGGCCGATGAATTTTTATTAACAATCTCCTTCCCGATTTTCGCCCTTTCCTGAACAAAAGAACTTTTATCCTTCCCCAGGTAATCCATGGCGTCTCCAAAATCATTTTTTTTGGATTGAAGAGCAGCCATCGCCAGAGCGGTGACCCCCCGGATCTCTTCGTTGCTGTCCTGGGCTAATTTGACGAGTGTGGCAATGGCGTCGGCCTGGCGCAAAAGCCCCATTCCCACGATGGCTTTAAACCGAAGCGAAAAAACGGGATCCTCGGCGGCGGTTTTTTTAAGAAGGGGAAGCGCGGAGCTCGCGCGGAGCCGAATGAGAGAATCCAAAGCGGCAGAGCGAACCAAAAGACTTTTGTTTTCGCCGGCTTTGAGGAGCGCTTTGTTTTGACTTCTGATATCCAGCTGACCCAAGGCCCAGGCGGCGCGCTCCTTGACAAGAACGGGGGTGCCGGGATCGCTCAAAAATTTTGCCAATGCCAATTTCGTTTGGGTGTCGCGCTTTTTTCCTTGGACAGCTTTGTCGATCGATTCAGTGGTGGGCTCTAGCTTGGCGAAGAGGGGGGAGATAAACAGAATCGTCATTCCTGCGAAAGCAGGAATCCATGAAGAAAATAATTTTTTAATAAAAAGTTTGTTGCCTGGAATGGCCGCCCATGGGACCATTCTGGCTGGATTCCTGCTTTCGCAGGAATGACGAAACGCGCAGGAATGACGAAACGCGCAGGAATGACGAAACGCGCGTGAATGACGAATAATTTTCATACTTCCGTCCGGCCTTCGATGGCGCGTGAGATGGTGAGTTCATCGGCGTATTCGATGGCGAGTCCCGAAGGAAGACCGTAGGCGAGCCGCGTGATTTTTTTCCCGAGCGGCTGGATAATCTGAGATAAATAGAGGGCGGTGGCTTCGCCTTCAACCGTGGGATTGGTGGCCAAAATGACTTCTTCAATTCCCGACTCTTTGGCCAGGCGTTTAATAAGAGGTTCAATGCGAAGTTCCCGAGGCCCCACGCCGTCCAAGGGAGAGAGCGCTCCGCCCAATAGGTGGTAATGCCCCTTAAAAGCTCCCGATCTTTCCAGGGCTTCCAGATCTCCCATTTCTTCCACGACGCACAAAGATTTTTTTTCGCGGCCATTGTCGCCGCAGCGCCGGCACGTTTCTGTTTCGGCAAAAACCCCGCAATGAACGCAGCGCTGTAAATTTTTTTTCGCTTCCTCAACCGCTTTTAAGATGCCGGTGGTTTCATCGGATTTGAGAAGAAAAAGGGCAATCCGTTCCGCCATTTTGGGACCCACGCCCGGAAATTTCCGGATGGCCTGAACCAGATTTTCCCAATACTTATTCATCTTTTTCCTTTTTGACGACGCCGGGGAAATGTTTGAGGACGCGGTGAATGTCTTCTCCGAGATTTTCGGGCGCCACTTCCCGGTAAAGTTTGGGGTGAAGCGGGGCCGCTTTCTCGTCTTCTTCAAAGGAGGCTGATTTTTTAGGCATTTTAGATTCGGCGGCTGCTTTTGAATCTTTCGGCCTTAAAGTGGAGTGGATTTGAACCGGCTTTCCCAAATGCGTGAGAAAGAACGCTTTCAAATAAGAATCAAAGCGCTGAGCCAGGTCTCGGCTGAAAACTTTATCAAAGGCGATTTGAAGTTTGCTGTCTTCCAGAACCACCTCCGCCTCTTCCAGGGCGGACGCCAACGATTGTTTTTCTTTGCCCATTTCTTGCATGAGACCGGGCCACAGCGCATAAATATCGATGGGCGCCGGGTCCGCGACGGCAGCCTCAGGCGAAACGGCCGGCGCATTCGCCACCGAAACCGCTGGCGCTTTGACTGAAGTCTCAGGTTCCGCTTTTGTTTCGTTGGGGGAAATTGGGCCAGCTTTCCCCGAAAAGGTGTTCGCCGGAACGGTATTCACCGGAACGGTTTTGGCAGGTTCGGTTTTTACCGCGGGGGGCAGAGGCGCCGCCGGATTCCCGCCTGCCGGACGGGCAGGCCCGCTTGCCGGACGCGTGGGCAGGACTGCGGGGGAATGGCGGGCCGCGCCTGATTCCAGTTTTTCAATCCGCTCAACCAACTCCCGCGAACTTAAGACCTTTTGCGCGAGCCTCAAAGCGTAAATTTCAAAAACGGCGCGGGGCGCTTCAGATCGGCGCATTTCGTCCAACATTCGAGACAATAGCCGGATGTTTCTTTCCAATTCGGGGAAGTCAAAAACGGCGGATTCCTTTTTCATCGTGGAATAATCTTTGCTGAGCGGATCTTCCACGCCGGCTTTCGCCAAAAGAAGGTCGTGATAATAGTTCTGCAAATCCCGTCCAAGCTGCGTTAAATCAATGCCGTCTTTGATCATCTGGCCAATGGCGGTTAAAACCGGGACGGGGTCGGAATTTCGAATTTTTTGAATGAAATCCCGCACCACGTCTTTGGGCAAAAGGCCCAGAAGTTCGCGTAAAGTCTCGGAGGTGACGCCTTTGTCCGCATAGACCACCGCTTGGTCTAATAATGAGAGGGCGTCTCGAAGCGAGCCTTCCACAAACCTGACGATGTCGGATAATGACGACTCGTCGGCGCTGATTTTCTCTTCTTTGCAAATTCTTTTTAAATGGGCCAACAACTTTTCCGGCGGAATGGGTTTTAAGGCGAACCGCTGGCAGCGGGATAAAATGGGCGCGGGAATTTTTTGGGATTCGGTGGTGGCCATCATAAAAATCACATGCGCGGGCGGCTCTTCCAGAATTTTCAAAAGCGCGCCGAACGCGTCTTTGGTGATCTGATGGGCTTCGTCGATAATGAAAATCCGGTAGCGGCTTGAAGAAGGGGTGTATTTGGCGCTGTCCCGGAGTTCCCGAATTTGCTCGATGCCGCGGTTCGAGGCGCCGTCAATTTCAAGCACGTCTTCAATGGAGGAACCCTGACTGATGGACACGCAGGAATGGCACTTTTGGCAGGGGTCGGTGGTGACGCCTTTTTCGCAGTTCAAGCATTTGGCGAGGATCCGGGCGATGGTGGTTTTCCCGATGCCGCGGGGGCCTGAAAACACGTAGGCGTGGGCCACGCGGGAGGCTTCAATGGCATTCACCAAAGTCTGCGCCACCGGCTCCTGGCCGACGATTTCTTTGAAATTTTGAGGTCTGAATTTTCGAGCGAGTACGATGTAGGACATAGCGTTTTGTAGAGGGCCCATTTTAGTCTTTCGTCGGACGCTTGCCTAGCCGTCCGTAAGTGCCCTCACCCGCCTTCGCCCTGCGGGCTACGGCGGGCAAGCCCAGCCCTCTCCCTGCGGGCACCGGCGGGCAAGCCCAGCCCTTGTATGTACACTTTTACAGGTGATGCGGCTTGAATGTATGATTTTCTGGTGTTACAGATCGACCCGCCCTTGACCCCTGCAACGGGAGTCCGTGGGAGAGCAAGAGTCGTAACACCAGGAAAGCTAATAGCCCGAACAGTTGATAGAACCTCCATCGGAGAGTTCAAATCGAATGCAAGGTTGGGCAGATAAAAAGGGAGAAAACAATGACACCAATAAAGCCATGGGTTGGAGTTGATATATCTAAAAGCAGTTTGGAGATTCATATTCGGCCGACGAAAGTATGCTGGGCAACAAACACAACGCCGGGCGAACTGAAAGAACTGTCTAAGCAACTCAAGGCCATTGATCCCTGGGGTGTCATTCTGGAAGCAAGCGGGGGATGGGAAAAGAGAGTTGTAGAGGCGTTGCGGAAAGAAGATGTGCCTGTCATTGTTATCAATCCCCGGCGGATTCGAGACTTTGCCAAAGCGGCTGGGATCTTGGCCAAGACCGACCGTATTGACGCGGCTGTTATTTCTCTGTTTGGAGAAAAGATGGAACCGGAAGTTCGTG
>JAKLIS010000150.1 GCA_022709485.1 Elusimicrobiota bacterium
TCATTTTAAGAATGCCGCCCATTACCTCCCAATACGAATCCGGGATTGAAACCATGCGGGTTCGCTATGGAGAATGGCTGGAGGGCTTAACCTTGGCTGGTTACCGGCCATTGCTTTTCTCTGAACTTCGCCAGATGATGGAAGAAGGAACAACCGTTCCGCCCAAATCGGTTATCCTCGTTTTTGACCCGGGTTTCCGGCGGACATATCACATTGTTTCTCCTATCCTTTTTAAGCATAAATGGAAAGCGGTGTGGCTCTCGGACGATGGGGCGATGAAAATGCGCCACCGTGAATATATTACATTCAATACAGCTCGCAAGATGATTGAATCTGGGGGGTGGGACGTCGGACTTAAGAAACCCGATGGAACATACGTGTTCAACCTCGGCCCCGAAGGCAATTTTCAGATTGGCGCCAAAAGCCGCGGGACATGGGCGACCACAAGCGGCGGCTTGGGACTCAATCCCACCGGCAAACTCACTTCCCTTAACTATCTAAATGTGAAAGCAGATTGGATTACGACTGATCTCGTTAACCGATTAGAAGCGGAAATTCCCTTAGAGGGGCCGGTTTATTTTAGTTTGGGGGAAGTTCAAAATTTGACTTGGGGAATGACCCAGCCCACTCCCATCAGTTTTGATTTGGCCGCTGAGCCGCATCAACGCAGTTCCGTGGTTTCCTGGCTGGGCACCAAGGGGTGGAACAACGCGAAGATCCGAATGAAGGGGCATGGGTTGGCGGGCACATTGAGTTTGCGTCTTCGATGGAATGAGGTGGCCGCCAGCGGTCTCCAAATCTCTTTAACGTCCAGCCGGTTGACGGTTCAGGAATGGGAAAATGGAGAACCCCGCGTCCTTTTTAAGATCAATAGACCCAACTTAACCAACTTCAACATCATTGCCTTCCTGGTTGGCGATCATTTCTCTCTTTCCGTGGATGGGGGGGCGGATATTGCGATTCCCACCCCCATTTCTCAAAACAATGGGAATGGAGTGGCTCAAGTTTATCTTCAAGACGGGGTGTTAGGGGCCGCGCGGGTTAAAGACCTTCAAATCTTTTTTAATCCTTTGCCGCAGTCGGCTGTGGTATTTGCTACGGGGATCGAACCGCTTTGAAGAATTTAATCCGCCTTTTTATTTTTGTCGGGTTTATCACACCGACTTATTCGCAAAATACGTTTGCGATAACGACGGCCGCCCTCCGGAGCGAAGCAAAAGCGGCATTTCGCGCCGGGGACTATGATAAAGCGGTGTCGATGTATCAAGGTCTCGCCAAAAACAATCCCGAACGCCTGGTCATTCTGAAAGAGGCCATGTGGGCTTTTTGGAACATGGGTCGCATTCCGGAAGCCCAAGAAATGGCGGTGGCCGTTAATAAACTTTCTCCTAATGACACTGAGGCCGATAAAATTCTTGGTTGGATCCCGGGGGCTTTAAACCGAAAAAAAATTTCCGATCTCCGCGCCGCCGCGAAAGAGGCCTACCAAAAGGGAGATTATGAAACCGCCTCCGAAAATTTCAGACAACTCACCGAGCTTGATCCGGGAAACGTCACGCTTCTGCGCGACCGCATGTGGATATTGTGGAATATGAACCGGACAGGGGAAGCATCGGAAATCGCCAGACAGATTTTGCGGCTGAGGCCGGGGGACAGAGACGCCCAATCGGTGTTGGATCGCACGCCCAATGTCGCGGCAAAAATTCAACGAAAAATTCCCGCTTCCGATGAAATGATTCAAGATCTACAGGCGAAAGTAGCCGCCAATCCCGACAATACCACCGCCCAGCGCCAATTGGCATGGTCTCTTTTCAATACGGGGCGGTTGAGCCAAGCAGAATCGCACCTAAAAAGTTACCTTAAAAAATCAGAATCGGAGGATCCGGAGCTTTGGCGTCTCCTTGGGAAAATACAGCAGGAACGAGGGAACTTAGACAGCGCGGATTTGTCATTTTTAAAAAGTTTGGAGTTTGATCCCAAACAACCGCAACTTTTATCCATCCTGGGCCGAAGAAGTTTTGGAATGAGAAATCTCGACGAGAGCGTTAAATTTTTTGAGCGGGCTATCTCTATCGGAAATACCGAAGGCCAGGATCTTCTGCCCATTTTAGCCAAATCGCTTTTTTATCGGGGCGATTTTCGGCGATCGGCTGAAATGTGGGGGAAGGCGGTCGACGCCTTTCCGGAAAAAATCGAATACCGTTTTCGCGAGGCCGAAGCCATATTTTATGCAGGGGATCAGGGATTGGCCTTGGCCAAAATGCGCCAGCTGAAATATGAATTCAAGGAACCGTTGTCCATTGCGTTCCTCGTCGATAACGCTGTCGCGAAAGGGGACTACAGCGCGGCCGCCGTTTTCTTGGCGGAAGATTTGGATAAATTGTCAATCGATAAAGGGCGGAAGGTGAACCGTCTCGCCAATATCTACGTAAAACTGAACCGTCTTAACAACGCGATTACCCTTTTACAGCGGTGGACGAATTTCATGCCTAGGGATGTTTGGGGTCTTTTAACATTGGGCTCAATCCAGCGGGACGCTGCCCGCTTTTCAGATGCCGTTAATACATATGAACGCGTGTTGAAACTGAATCCCGCCTCCATTGAGGCGAACATCGTGATTTCAAACGCTTATTTCGGTTTGGGAGATGATGAGAATGGATTGGAATTCCTTTCTAAGGCGGTGGCTCTTGAACCAACCAACCCCAATATGATTCGTGACTATGCCACGCTTCTCTTCTCGAATGGACAACGGCGGAAAGGCCGGCAGATGCTTTTGGATTGGGTTGAAAAAAACGCCAACACCCCTGTGATGCCAATTCTTTTGTATCACGGGCTCACGCCATTTGATGACGCGCCGATGTTGGGATATGAAATCCACACCACCATCACCAGTTTTGAGAGCCAGATGCGCAGTCTTCGTGAAGCCGATTACCAGGCCGTGACCATGCAGGATGTGGCCGATTGGCATGAGGGAAAAGAAATCCTCGCCGAAAAGCCGATTTTCATTATGTTTGACGATGCCCGCATGGACAGTTTTCGTTACGCCGACCCCATTTTGGATCAATATGGGCTCCGCGCGACCATGACGATTCCGTCACAAGACGTGGAATCTTACGGTTCAATCGGATATGCCAACTGGGCCAAAATCCGCGAATACAAGAAGATGGGTCGCTGGAATTTCGAGGCCCACGGAGCCTACGCTCATTCCAGAATCACCGTGGATTCCAAAGGCCGAAAATCTCTTTTTCTGGTGATGCCAAAGTGGCTTCCAAGTGAATCCAGATCAGAAACTGAAAAGGAATGGATGGAAAGAATCGAGGATGATCATCGGAAAATTAAGGATCAAATGTTGAGATATTTGGGGCATGAACCCCTTGGTTATGCCTGGCCCGAGGGTGACTTTGGCACCCATAGTGATTCCACAACGGCCATCGAAAACAATTTAAAGCTTGTCAAAAAACATTTTAAGTTTGCTTTCGTTCAAAATGAGTATGGAGTGAACGTTCGATCACAAGATCCCTATTTCCTTTGTCGTGTGGAGCCGCCCAAGGAATGGTCCGGAAAAGATTTAATTTCTCACCTGGCGAATAAAAATCCCGTGGCCTTGATTTATAAAGAACTTCTTCAAATGGCTGTTACTGAAAAGAAATATGGAGAAGCCAATCAATGGCTCAAAAAACTTAAAGAAATTGGGGTTACAGACTCATTCTATTTAACCGAGCAAGCCCGCATTAATTATGCGTCGGGGAGATCCTCAAAGGCTTATCAACTGGCGCTGCAATCTTTTACGGCGGAACCGTCGGCCGAGGCGCAGAAAATGCTTTTTGATTTTAAATCACGCATCGGGATGGCTTGGCGGCCCTCGGTATCTTTTCAACATGACAACCAAGGCCGCGAAGGAGTCTTATTTGAGCAGGAGCTTGAAATCCCCTTCGCCCTCCAAATCAAAGGGCTGGCTTATTTTGCCCGGGGGAAATTCCGGGAAAAGATTGATGTGGAAGAGCAGGACAATCCAATGAATTTGAAAATATACGAAACCCGGCTGGGCGGCGGCGCGGAATTTAATTTGGGAGATGCCCATTCCATAAAAGCCCTTTTAATTCATCACGACGTCTCCGGGAATACCGATCCGGTTCTGGGATATTCCGCCTCATATTGGGCCCAATGGCGAGATGATTTTCAAACGCGTTTTCAAGCGCGGCGTGGATTTCAGGAAAACGCATTGGCCATCTCACACAATACTCGAGTCAGCAATTACCGTTTCACGGCGCATTTTGGGCAAAAACCAGAATGGGGCGTCCGGGCGAGCGGCCGTTTTTCCAATTATTCGGACAATAACGAAAGACGCACCGCGGAATTTGAAACAGGTTTGCCCATTGGGCGTCGAAACTTCTTGTGGGGACCTGTTTACCGGTATTGGTTTGACGACACTCTCCAAATTAGCCCCAACTATTATTCCCCAAGAAATCTAAGCATCAATTCTTTGGGTCTTCAATTCACATTGGCCCATCGTTCTCTTTTTAAGGTTTTCGCCCGCTATCTACCCGGTTTTTCGGATGAAACCAAACAACCTGATCGGTTTGTTCAGAACGTGGAAGTGTCGATGCCTTGGAACATCAGTCAAACTGCTTCCATTGTGCCTTCCTTCACTTATGAAGAAACGGGCACCTATTTCTATAATCTTTCTTCCGTAGAATTAGAAA
>JAKLIS010000151.1 GCA_022709485.1 Elusimicrobiota bacterium
GAAGGAATAAACGGTTTTCAATTTGAACCGGGAAATTTTGAAGCCCTCGCAGGCCTCATTCAAAATTTAAGCTTGGAAACGAGCCATCAAATGAGCCCCGGGATAATACAAACATTCATAAAAAATCATTCCATTGACGGTTTTTACGATAACATAAGCAAAGTTTACGCATCTTTGACACCCAAGAGGTGATTCTTCCATGACGCCGCAGCTAAAAGAACAAGAACTTCCATTGCCCTTTCAAACAGCTACAAACACTTTCGGGCGCGATCTCATTGCTCAAATCCCTTTTGTGTCTGTTCTTGGCATTCGTTTTCACCAAATCAGTCTCCAGCAGGCTCTCCATGTGTTGGATAAATTGGTTATGACGCGGATTCCCCGCCAGGTGACTTTTGGAAACGCCTATACCGTCGCTCTTTGTCAAAGCAATTCTCAACTTCGAAATTTGATCAACCAATCCCATATTAGTTTGGCCGATGGGATGTCCATCGTCTGGGGAGCTCGGATGCTCAAACTCAAGATCCCGGAGCGGGTGGCGGGCCCTGATATGATGAAGGCCCTTTGTGAATTGTCATCGAAAAAAAATTATCGAATTTTTTTACTCGGCAGCACGCCGGACAATTTATACCGCCTTCGAGAAGTTCTCACAAAAACATTTCCCAAAATTTCAATTGTCGGCACATACAGCCCCCCCATGTGTTCAATGTTATCCCCTGAGGAAAATCAAAAAATCATCGGCTATATGAGAGCCACCCGGCCTGACATTCTTTTCGTCGGTCTGTCATTTCCCAAACAAGAAAAATGGATTGCTGAAAATCTGAGTGAACTCAATGTTCCGTTATGCCTGGGGGTCGGCGCGGCGTTTGATTTTCTATCCGGGCGGGTTCCTCGCGCGCCTGAATGGCTGCGGAAAAGAGGCCTTGAATGGCTTCATCGGCTTATTTGTGAGCCGGTACGTTTATGGAAAAGATACCTATTGGGAAATGCCATTTTCCTAACGGTTCTTTTTAATGCCCGTGTATGGCATAAAATCAAAACTTGGTATAGACATTCACCCACCCATGAACATAATTGAAGAAATAAAGCGGGTTATCCGTCTCGAATCGAAGAGTATCGAACGCGCCCAAAAAGCCATTGGTCCCGCTTACGCCAAGGCGGTTCAATCCATTCTTCATTGCAAAGGGAAAGTGATCGTCACGGGGGTGGGGAAATCCGGCGCCATCGCCCAGAAAATGGCTTCGACCCTCACTTCCACGGGAACGCCGGCCATTTTCCTTAATCCGGTTGAAGGATCTCATGGAAGCCTCGGGGTGGTTCATCGAAATGACATTGTGTTCGCCATTGGAAAATCAGGAGAAAGCGAAGAAATCCTAAAAATCATTCCTTCCATACGGCGGATCGGCGCTCGAATTATTTCCATGACGTCTAATCCGTTGTCATCTTTGGCCAAAATGGCGGATATATCTTTATTAAACCCCGTTGTCAGGGAGGCTTGTCCACTCAACTTGGCTCCCACCACCAGTTCCAGTTTGGCGATGGTGATTGGGGATGCCATCGCCATCGCGCTTATGAAATTAAGGGGATTCGGCGTGGACAATTTCGCGCTCTATCATCCCGGGGGTCTTATTGGGAAGCAACTCCTCCTCAAAGTTTCCGACGTCATGAGAAGCGGCCGGCGCAATCCGATGGTACGGGTCTCTTCTTCCGTCAAACAGCTCCTGGCTGAAATTACCCGAAAATGGGCGGGCGCCGCTTCGATTGTCGACAAAAAAGGCCGGCTCATCGGCCTGGTGACCGATTTCGACATTCGTCAAGCGTTTGCCGAAGAAAAGAAAATTTCTCATTTGAAAATCATCGAACTCATGAATCCCCGTCCAAAATTTGTATGCGTGGATGATTTGGCGATAAAGGCTTTGGGAATCATGGAAAACCGCCCCAAACCATTGACCATTCTCCCCGTTGTCGACAAGAAAAAAAGATCAGTCGGAATGCTCCATCTGCATGATCTCGTCAAAGAAGGTTTAACGAGAAAAATTTCCCATTAACATGATGAAACCCGTCATCGGCATCACCATGGGGGATCCCACCGGTATCGGACCCGAAATTGTTCTTAAGGCCCTTTTAAATTCCTACGTGCACGAGATATGTGAACCGATCATATTCGGAGATTACCGTTACCTAGAAAAAACTCTTCATTATCTATCCGACAAAACATCGAGATCCATCGGAATTTTTCTGATCCCTATCGGTCCCCGTTTGTACGAAATGTCGCGGAATCCGGCCGTCCGGAAAAAACGGGAAATCGTCGTGGTGGACGCCCAAAATATTTCCCCATCTCAACATCTGGTGTTTGGAAGACCCACCCGGTGGGGAGGAAAAGCCAGCGGAGATTTCATTAAAGCGGGAATAGCGGCCGCCCAATTCGGAAGCATTGATGCCCTGGTGACCGCTCCCATAAACAAATGGGCGTTTAAAATGGGCGGGTGGGGGAATAGATATCCGGGACACACGGAGATGCTGGCCGATTTGTCCAAAACCTCCGACGTGGCGCTACTCATGGTGTGCGGGCACTTTCGCGTCATCCATTTGACCTCCCATATTCCATTAAGCCGGGTTCCGCAATTTGTTAATAAGGATTTGATTGAAAAAACAATCCGCCTGGCCCACCAAAGCCTGAGAACGCTCGGAATTGTCCACCCTCGAATCGCCGTTTCAGGTTTGAATCCTCATGCCGGAGAAAACGGCCTTTTGGGCCATGAGGAAAAACGGTTTATCCTGCCAGGGATTAAATCCTCCCGAAAACGGGGATGGATCGTCGAAGGGCCCATGTCCCCGGACATCATATGGCCCCTCATTGTGAATAAAAAATTCGACGTGGGATTGGCTTTATATCATGACCAAGGCCAGATACCGCTTAAAATGTTGGGCTTTTCGAAAGAAGGAGGCCACCTTGCCCCCGGTAAATTGGTGAACATCACCGCCGGCCTTCCTTTTGTTCGAACCTCGGTGGGACACGGAACCGCCTATGATATTGCCGGCAAAGGTCAAGCCGATGAGACAAGCATCCTTGAAGCCATCAAAATCGCTTGCTTGATGGTAAAAAATAAAAATATCGCCTCCTTATAAAATAAATGCTTAAACACCGGTTTAAATTCAACCTCAAGTTCAAAATTATTGGGGAAGCCGTCTCCCGCTTTAGCGCTCTTATTTTTTACGCCCTCGCCGGACGGCTCCTTGGAGCCCGTGAATTCGGCCTTTTTTCCCTCGCCTTTTCTTATGCAAGTATTTTTATGATTTTCTCGGAGCTTGGGACAAACACTATTATCACCCGAAACCTCGCTCAAAATAAATCGACTCAAGGGGAAATTGCCTCCACGACCACTCTGTTTAAATTCTTGCTGATGCCGCTCACTCTCCTCATTCTCCATCTCGTTATTTCTCATCTATATCCCGGCGAAAGGATTATCTTCATCACTGATTTGATGGGATTGGTGGCGCTTCTCACCTCCATCGGAGATCACCAAAGCGCCATTCTTACCGGGGTTGAACGCGTGGATATCGAAGCTCAACTCAAGGCACTCTGGAAAGGGGGGGCTCTCGGCTTAGCGGTCCTTTTCTTTATGTTTTTTCATTCTCTTGAAGCCTTTATTGGAGGCATGATTGTCGGGCAGGGAATAGGCGTTGTCATAGGATTTATTTGGATATTCAAAAATTTGAAGCCAAAAATAAAAATGTTTCAATTTCCCCTTCTTAAGGAAATTCTAATAATGAGCCTTCCCTTATTTCTGGGTTATATATTTTTGACTCTATACTACAATCAGGCCAACCTTATTCTTTCTTTCCTTGGATTTGGAGACAAAGATATCGGCTGGTTTGCCGCCTCGAACAAATTAATAGACGCACTGAAGGCCCTTCCCGTTCTTCTGGCGAGCGCCTTATTTCCGATATTTTCGGAACAATCGATCAAAGACCCGCCAAAATTCGCAAAAATCGGCGTTAGAGCCATCCATTTCTTCCTCTTAATTCCATTTCCCTTCTTAATCGTCGGATCTCTCCTGAGCCATGAAATCTGCCGAATTATCTACGGGCCGGATTTTGGACCGACGGGTTTAATTTTCTCTATTGCTCTCTGGAGTTTCCTCGGAATATTCGTAAATCACATGATGCTCCACCTTTTATTGGCAGCCGGTCGTCAAAAACCGTATTTATGGGGATCGATATTTCTAGCTGGAACAAACACCTTGCTTATATTGATTCTGGCCCCCCGGATGGATGTCCAGGGAGCGGCGTGGGCTCTTTTGGGATCGGAGATGTTAATCTTGCCGCTATTTGCGGGGGTGGTGGGGAAATTACCTAACTTTAAAGAAAATCACTTTATCCCGGGAGTATATAAGCGCTTGGGTATCTTAAGCCTTTCCCTCATTCTTTTTGTGGGCCTAAAAATGATCCTAATTTCTTTTTTGGCGGGACTTTTAGCGATTTCTTTTTATTTCGGAATCGCCATGAAGAGAAATTGGCTGGAATTTCAAATGATTAAGGACTTATTGGCCGCCCGGAAAATCGAAAAGACAACGCCCCTTCCCACCTCAAATAATAATTAGGCCCGGCGAGGTCCCGAGCAGAGACTTCTCGGGACGACGAATGGTCAGGCATCTCGGGGCGACGACAAGGCCTTCAACGCTAA
>JAKLIS010000152.1 GCA_022709485.1 Elusimicrobiota bacterium
CTTTGGCCGCTTTTTCCAATAAATTTTCTTCTATTCCCTACGTGATTACTCGCCGCGTGGATTTTCATCTGTCCAAAAATCCGCTGTCAAATTGGAAGTATTCAGGGGCCGCCGGGGTCATTGCCATTTCCACCAAAGTGAAAAATGTCCTTTTGCAAGACGGCGTGCCTGAAAAAAAAATCGCCTTTATTCCCAGCGGAGTGGATTTCGGAAGATTTAAAAATGTTCAGCCCGTTTCTCGCAAAGATTTAGGCTTCCGAGAGGGTGACTTGGTTGTGGGACAGGTGGCCGCTTTGGCCCCTCACAAAGATCAAGGAAATTTCCTAAGGGCCTTGGCCCATTTAGCGTCATTTTATCCCCATGTACGGGGGGTGTTGGTGGGAGATGGGGCGTTAAAAGAAGACCTGGAAAATTTGTCGAAAGAATTGGGAATTAAAGAAAAAGTCCTCTTTACCGGATTTCAGGAAGATCCATTGGCCTATTTAAAGAGTTTCGATGTTTTCTGCCTTTCATCCAAAGAAGAGGGATTGGGAACGTCCATATTGGATGCCATGGCATTGGGGGTGCCGGTGGTGGCCACTCGGGCGGGAGGCATTCCTGATTTAGTGAAAGAGGGGGAAACCGGATTTATGGCCCCCGTCCAGGATCCCATTGCCTTGTCTCTGGCCATCGAAAAGGTCATGAAACTAAAACAAACCGCTCGTAAGCAACTTA
This sequence comes from Elusimicrobiota bacterium, assembly GCA_022709485.1. Taxonomy (GTDB): domain Bacteria; phylum Elusimicrobiota; class Elusimicrobia; order F11; family F11; genus JAKLIS01. The sequence goes on from JAKLIS010000152.1 coordinate 715, forward strand.
TTCACCGGGCCCGGGAATATTCACGAATTTTTGATGTGGACCATACGATCTCGGGCACTCTCAAGGCTTACCAGAAAATCATTGGGATGAAAAACGTATATTAAAATTAGATCAAAAACTAGTTCTCCTCGTTAAAATTTGAATAGCGCCTGACTTATCCACAAGGTTATCCCCATCATTAACATTCGTGGATTGGGTGCCTGGAGTGCAAGAGTGAATTATGGAGAAATGATATCATCGCCCTCTATGAAATCCATAAACGGCTTGTCGATTATAGTCATAACTCTTAATGAGGAAGATGATATTGGCGAGTGTTTAGAAAGCGTGAAAGACATAGCCGCCGAAATTGTTGTCGCTGATTCCGGCTCAACCGATAAAACCCTGGAGATTTGCGCAAAATTTACCAACAAAATTTTCCATTGCGATTGGCACGGATATGGGAATCAAAAGCAGTTCGCGTTGGATAACGCAAGCGGTCCTTGGATAATGAATATTGATGCCGATGAGCGGGTTTCTTCGCGGTTGGCTCAAGAAATTCGCCAAGCCCTATCAAATCCGGCGTCAAATGACATTAGTGGGTTTTCTATTCCTTATCGAAATTTTTTCTTTGGTCGCCACTTGCGGTTTGCGGCAGGTTGGAATGAACGTCATATCCGGCTTTTTAGGAAAGAAAAATCCCGGTATGGGATGGACCTAGTTCATGAAGGAATAAAGGTCGATCCCCCGTTAGGGAGGCTTTCCGGCCCCATTGATCACGTGAGCTATAAAAATCTGTCGGAATATCTCTCCAAATGCAATCTTTACACAACCCTCATCGCGGAAAAGAAATTTAAAACCGGCGGTCGTTTTCATTTTTGGCATTTTTTCCGGCTTCCAATGGAATTTATTTACCGGTACATTTTCAAACTCGGATTTTTAGATGGAGCCGCCGGGTTGATTTACACAATTTTATCGTCGTACTACGTTTGGTTGAAATTCATCAAATTATGGGAAATGGAGAAGCTTTTTTTAAAAAAGCATTCCGCTGAAAGCGGGAGCGTTAAAAAAACAGGAGTTCTTGAGTGACAAGTTTAATTCAGTTGGTTTTATGGGGATTGGGCGGGGTGGGGGCGGGCGCATTGAGCGCGCGTTGGAACTGGTGGCGCCAAACAAAACCGGGCATTCCCATTCTCATGTATCACAAAGTTGGAAATCCACCTCCCGGGTCAAAGATTCGAAAGCTTTGGGTGTCTCAAAAGAAGTTCAAAAACCATATGGCTTATTTGGCGGACAGCGGATACACGCCGATACTTTTTAAAGATCTCTACCAACATTGGGATCATCAAAAACCTTTGCCTGGAAAACCGGTTCTCATTACTTTTGACGACGCCTATGCCAACAATTATACCGACGCCTTTCCGATTTTGAATCAATTTGGCTATAAAGCCACGGTATTTGTGGTTGTCCAAACTGTCGGATGGGACAACCGGTGGCATGACCCAAAAACCGAAACTCGAATCCCGATGATGTCCTGGGCGGATTTAAAAACTCTTCAAAATGCGGGATGGGAAATTGGGTCGCATACCATGAATCACCCTCGGCTTCCTCAATTGACAGATGACGAGAGGAAATTTGAGTTGGAACGCAGCCGACAGGTCTTGGGGGAATTTCTAGAAGAGACGCCCAAAACGTTTGCCTATCCTTATGGGGCCGGTGAAGACGATGAAGCGGTAAGAAAGGCTGTTGAGGCGGCCGGTTACCGGATCGCGGCGGGGATTCACGCCGGTAAATGGACCGCCGATCGAATGAAGGAAAGCCCTTTCAACCTTCCTCGAATTTTTGTTCGAGGAGACGAAAATTTATTCGATTTTCATCTTCAAATAACACGCGGGCGCTCCCGCCTTTAATTCCTATTCTGTGAAATCCTTTTCTGTAAAACCGTCATGTTCCTCATTTTCTTTCCGGACCTTTTTCCGGATTGTTTGGGCGCCGTTGGCCTTGATTTATTTGGGGGGGCTTTTGTTGGATCGCTTCTTTAAGACATTGAGGCGCGCTCGACTTCCAATCCGGATTATTTCCGTCGGGAATATCACTTTAGGAGGCACGGGAAAAACACCGCTCCTTATTAAATTGGCGCGTGACCTTCAGCAAAAGGGGTTAAAGCCCGCCGTTTTGTCCCGGGGATTCAAAGGCGTGGGGAAAAAGATAATTGAGATCATTCACGTGGCGGGGGATCCGGAATTAGACGAACGATGGGTGAGCGATGAAGGCCTTTTAATGTTCCATAACCTTTCCAAAATTCCCATCGGAATCAGCCCCCATCGAATTCAGGTGGCCCGTAAAATCATCAAAGAATTTAAAGTGGATGTCGCACTCTTGGATGATGGATTTCAGCATTGGGCGATGAACCGCGATTTGGATATTGTTTGCGTTGACGCAACGGACCCCTTCGGAGGAGAGCATTTATTCCCGTGGGGTTATTTAAGAGAACCTCTTTCGGCGCTTCGGCGGGCGGGCTTGATTGTCTTAACCCGAACTGAATTATTAGATCCGCAAGAAACGGCCTATCTTAAACAGCGGCTTCAATTGATGACCCCCGCTCTCATTATCTCCAGTTTTTTCGATCCATTATTGGTTTCCTGGAAGGGAGAGCCTGTCAGAATGAAAGAGTTTTTAAACGGACAAAACGTAATGGCTCTTTCCGGCATTGGAAACCCGGCCGCTTTTGAAGCTTGCTTGGAAAAGATCGGGGCGCGCGTGAAACCACACCGTTTTACGGACCACTATGATTATTCATTGCCGGATTTAGAATCAGTTATTCGCCGAGCCGAAAAAGAAGGGGCTGTCATCGTCATGACGGAAAAAGACAAAGTTAAATTGGATCGAATCGCGGGGGGGATGGCAACACGGGATCTGGAACGGATTTTTGTTTTGAAGCAAGAAATGAAATTCAATTCTGAAGACCAAAAGATTTGGGATGATGTCATTTTTTACGCTTCGGGGACTTAGAAAATGTTTAAAAAAACGAAATTCATAATTGAATATCTATTTGTTTTGGTCATGGAAGGAATTTTTTGCGTTCTCCCCAGAAAAATGGCCATACGGGGAGGCGAAATTCTGGGTTGGATTTCCTCGAAGCTTCTGCCAAAACGGGACCGTTTGATAATGGAAAATCTCAAAAAAGCCCTTCCTGAAAAATCTATTGATGAGCATCGGATGATTGCCAAAGAAGTCTGGCGTAATCTCGGCCGCACGGCGGTTGAGTTTATCCGGCTTAACGAGATAACTCGTGAAAATTTCCATGATTTTGTTGACATCGAAGGAAAGGACCGGATTGAAAAAGCCGCTCTTAAGGGAAAAGGCGTTATTTTTGTCGCACTTCACATGACCAATTGGGAAGTCACGGGATTGGGGACGGGTCTTCTTTCTGGAAATCTTTCGGTGGTGGCCCGGCCGATGAAAAATCCATACGTCGACCGCTGGGTGCAAGACAGGCGCCGCCGGGACGGAACGGAAGTATTGCTCCATCGCAACGCCGTGAAGGAATGTTTAAAAGCCCTGCAGAAGAAAAGATTTCTGGGGATTTTGGTGGATCAGAATTTATATCAGGGCGGGGTTTTTGTTCAATTTTTCGGACGTCCGGCGGCCACCACCCATCTGCCCGCGCTTCTGAACCTTCGCACAGGAGCGCCGATACTGATTGGCTACAGCCTTCGGGCGGGCGACAAAATTAGAAATATCTATATCGGGCCCTTTAACGCCCCCGACATCCAAGACCCCAAGGAAAGGCTTCAGGTTCACACGCAGTTGATTAATGATGAAATTGAAAAGTTGGTGAAAGCGCACCCCGGGAGCTGGTTTTGGCTCCACAACCGGTGGAAACGCCAGCCGGACGCCTCTGAGGTGTCTTTATGAATCCATCAATTGAAATAAAAAACATCAAAAAAATTTTAATTGTGGCTTTGGATAATATTGGCGATACCA
>JAKLIS010000153.1 GCA_022709485.1 Elusimicrobiota bacterium
TGTTCTGGCGTCCCTTGGGTGGATTTTGTTTCGAGATCGTTGGCCCCGGGCTTATTTAAGGGAAACCATCAAAGATTTCCCAAAACCGGAAAAAATTTGCCAATGGATAAGATGGACCGGTTTCAAAAACGTGTGCTTTTACCCGTTGCATAACGGGATTGCCAGTCTCTTTACTGCTCAAAAATGAATAATCTCGCGGAATACGCCTCTCTTTTCATTTTTATCGGCCTCGGATGCCTTGTTTTTGGATTCGCCTTCCTTTTTTCCGGCATTTTCCGGGAAAAGAGGTCAGATCTCGAAAGAAAATCTATTTACGAGTGCGGCATGAAAACAATCGGGACCTCCTATGTTTCTCCCAATATCCGCTTTTATATTTTTGCCCTCCTATTTGTTGTTTTTGATGTCGAGGCGATTTTTCTCCTTCCATGGGCGGTTCAAGTGCGGGAATTGGGATGGGTGGCTTTTGGAGTGATGGGGATTTTTATTTTAATTTTGATGGTGCCCTTGGCGGCTGTTTGGCGCTGGGGAGCTTTGAAGTGGGAATAAAATGACCAGTGGATTCGATATTCTTCACGGCTTAAGACGGCATAAAATCGTGGGAGGTGAACTTTTCCTGACCACGGTTGATTTTTTTGTCGATTGGGGCCGCAAATCTTCCATCTGGCCCTTAACGTTTGGTTTGGCTTGTTGCGCCATAGAAATGATGGCTTCGTTCGCTTCCAAATTTGATTTTGATCGGATGGGCGTTTTTCCTCGTCCCACGCCCCGCCAGGCGGACTTATTGATTATTTCCGGAACCGTTGTTAAAAAAATGGCGCCGGCGGTTGAAAGGCTTTATCAAGAGATGCCGTCTCCCCGATTCGTGGTGTCCATGGGGGCTTGCTCCAATTGCGGCGGGCCTTATTATGATTCTTATTCGGTCGCCAAAGGCGTGGATAAAATTATTCCGGTCGATGTCTATATTCCTGGATGTCCTCCGCGACCGGAGGCCCTCTACACCGCTGTCCAAACCCTCCAAGAAAAAATCGACGCGTACTGGGACGCAGGGAAACAAATTTTAAAGCCTGTGCCGCCGTCTGAAGAGGCGTTGAAAAAAATAAATGAGGCCGCCATTTCAGCGCGGGGTTCCTGATTATGTTTCCCGTGAATCTCGTCATAGAAATTTCCCAAAGGATTCACCGGGTGACGCTCCCCGGCGAAAAACCTAACTATGTTCGGGACCCCGAATCATTTCTTACCGTTTTGCCTTCAAATCTTCACGATGTGTGCCTCGCTCTTCGTGAATTCCCCGATTACTTATTCGATCTCCCTCTTCAGATGACGGCGGTAGATTTCATCAATGAAAAAGTTTTTGAATTGGTTTATTACCTTTATTCTTCGAAACTTCGGCAAGGAATCATTGTGAAAACCCAAGTTCCTCGAACCGCGCCCGAAATAGAATCCGTGTCGGACATTTGGCCGGGGATGGATTGGCAAGAAAGAGAAGTGTACGACCTTTTCGGTGTCAAATTCCGAAATCATCCCAATTTAAAGCGCATCATGATGTGGGAAGGATTTTCCGGCCATCCATTACGGAAAGATTATGTTCACCAGACGGATAAATATGACTCCGGCCTTGAGATTGGAACCCCCGGATTAGACGAAAGAGGGGTCCCCATCCCATAAAAAATTTATGACCAGTCCCACCACTCCCAACACCCCTCCAAAAAATCACGGCCAAGCCACCTTGGCCGACGGCCCGGTGTTCGAAACCAAAATCGAACAAGTCGGCGAACACGAAATGATTCTCAATATGGGGCCCCAACATCCCTCGACCCACGGTGTTTTAAGAGTGGTGTTGAAATTGGACGGGGAAGTCATCACGGAAGCGGTTCCAGACGTTGGGTATTTGCACCGGGGGCTTGAAAAATTGTCTGAGAATAGAACGTATCCGATGAATATTGTCCTCTCGGACCGAAACGATTATTTGTCCGCCATGAACAACAACTGGGCGTTCTGTTTGGCGGTCGAGAAATTGCTCAAAGTTGAAATTCCGTCGCGGGCGGAGTTTATTCGGGTGATTGTGGGAGAATTAAACCGGATCGCGTCCCATATGGTGTTTTATGGAACCTACGGAATTGACCTCGGAGCCTTTACGCCTTTTCTATATTCATTTGGACGAGACCGAGAAGAAATCCTCGACCTATTTGAAGAGATCTGCGGCGCGCGTATCACTTACAATTTTATTCGGGTGGGCGGGGTGATGCTGGACGCGCCGGAGGGATGGATTGAAAGGGTGAAGGCGTTTGTCGACCGGATGGCGCCCCGGCTCGTTGAGTACGACAAACTACTCACTTTGAACCCGATTTTTATTGACCGGAATTTGGGCATCGGGCGATTGCCCGCTGAAAAGGCGTTGGCTTTGGGGCTCACCGGTCCTAATTTGCGCGCTTCCGGCCCTGCCTTAGATTTGAGAAAGGACCATCCTTACAGTGTTTATAAAGAATTTCATTTTGATGTTCCCGTTGGAAAAGGGGGGGGAGACTGTTATGACCGGTTCATGGTTCGCCGGCAGGAAATAACGGAATCCTTAAAGATTGTTCGCCAAGCCTGCGAAAAAATCCCCAGCGGACCGGTGATGGGGAAAGTGGGCAGAGTTTACCGGCCGCCGGCGGGAGAAGTGTTTGCCCAATTGGAGGCGCCTCGCGGCTGGCTTGGGAGCTATTTGGTTTCCGATGGAACGGAACGGCCTTATCGTCATCATATTCGGGCGCCTTCATTCATCAATTTGCAAGCCTTGAGTGATCTGGTGAAAGGACTTAAAGTGGCCGATACGGTGGCTGTTTTGGGATCCTTGGATTTTGTTTTGGGCGAGGTGGATAGATGACAGACGATCAATCTACTCTTAACCCCTATTTACAAAAATTGGCGGATAAAGAAATTCGCCGGATTCAGAGTTGGCGCCGCGCGGCTCTGTGGCTTTTGGGACTCAGCGCTTTGGGAATCCTCGTGGCTATCCTGGTCGGAGAATTGGGACGTTATTTAACTTTGGCTGCGGAAGGACTTCGAAATTTGGTCGTCGCTCACCATTGGCCGGGTTGGATTCCAGAGACATTGATTCTCATCACCCCTCCTGTCCTTCTTCTTGGAGTGATGCTGGGGTCCACTGCCGTTCTTGTTTGGTGGGAGCGAAAAGTGGCGGCGCACACCCAAATCCGCCTGGGCCCCATGGAAACGGGAGGATGGCATGGCTGGGCCCAAGTCGTTGCCGATGGCATCAAACTTTTCTTAAAGGAAGTTATCGAGCCGGACGGAATCGATAAATGGGTTTTTCGCTGGGCGCCCTTCGTCGTTTTTGTCCCCGCGTACCTATGTTTTGCACCGCTTCCATTTGGAGAGGGCCTGGTGGCGGTCGATTTGGATATCGGGCTATTTTTTGTTATGGCGGTGTCCGGACTCTCCACGGTGGGCATTTTGATGGCCGGCTGGGGGTCCGCCAACAAATACTCCATTTTGGGGGGCCTTCGGGGCGCCGCGCAGATTGTCTCTTATGAGATTCCGCGATTTTTGTCATGCGTTCCGGTGGTTATGTGGGCGGGAACTTTGGCACTGACCGGCATTGCTTCCGCTCAAACCGGCTACGTATGGGGATGGTTCCCGCGTTGGTTCATTTTTTATCCGGTCATTGGGCAAGTTTGTTTCGCCATTTATCTTATTACAACGATTGCCGAAACCAACCGGGTTCCTTTTGATGTGCCCGAGGCGGAGTCCGAATTGGTGTCGGGCTTTCACACGGAATATGGCGGATTGATGTTTGCCTTTTTCTATTTGGGAGAATACACCTATGTTTTTGTCGGTTCACTTTTGGGGACCACGCTTTTCCTGGGTGGGGGATCGCCCTTATTTCCTTTCTTGAGTTTTTTGCCTTCCTGGTTTTGGTTTTTGGGAAAAACATCTATTTTGATATTTGTATTTCTTCTAGCGCGGTGGACTCTCCCGCGTCTTCGGGTGGACCGAATTATGGATCTCTGCTGGAAAGTGTTTCTTGAATGGACCTTTATTTTAGTTGTGGTTATGGGGTTCGTCATTTTGTGGAGAATGAGATGAGATTTTGGGACGTAACGAAGATCCTTCGGACCGCCTATGACACCCTCTTGGGGTTTCTGGTGACTCTGAAATACTATTTCTCTCCCGCCATCACTTATCAGTATCCCAAGGAAAAAAAGCCGGTTCCCGAACGTTTCCGCGGAATTTTGGCCTTCCATCCGGAAATTTGCATTTCGTGTGAGATGTGCGTCCGAGTTTGTCCTTCGGATGTCATTTCCATGGCCTGGGAGCGCAATGAGGCCACCAAAAAAAAAGATTTGCTTTGGTATCAGATTGATTACGCCAAGTGCAATGTCTGCCGCCTTTGCGAAGAAGTCTGCCCGACAAAAATTAAATCCATTCACCACACGAACGAATATGAGATGGTTTTTGAAAAAAGAGATGATTTTATTGTGAAGTGGGGACCCTCAACTGAAGACACGGTGACAGGGGGCGCGGCCAAGCAATCGTGGTTTCCATTCACTCGGGAAGCCCGGGAAGATTTGAAGAAAAAAGGAAAAACGCCGGTGGCGGGGAAGGGAACCCGATGATTGAAACAATCATTTTCTACCTTTTAGCCGCCCTCATAGTGATTC
>JAKLIS010000154.1 GCA_022709485.1 Elusimicrobiota bacterium
CGTTTCAATTAAATTGAAATAATGTTGGAGGCTGAGGTGAGTGAACCAAAATGGCTCCCCTCTTTCAGACTCGGAGATGAAGATAGGAATACAGATTTAAATTTATGAGTGATTCATTGCTAAATCAATTAAATCCTCCTCAGCGGGAGGCCGTTATGCATTTAAACGGTCCTTTGCTTATTTTGGCGGGCGCCGGATCCGGAAAGACCCGGGTGATTGTGCACCGGATTGCCAATCTGGTGAATCACGGCGTGTCGCCTTGGAATATTTTGGCGGTAACCTTCACCAACAAGGCCGCCGGAGAAATGAGAAAAAGGGTGGACGCCTTGGTTCCAGGAAAGGGGAGCGCCGTGTGGGTGTCCACTTTTCACTCTTTTTGCGCCAAACTTCTACGAATTGAAGCTAAAAACATTGGTCTGGATCCTAACTTCGTTATTTATGATGACGGGGACCAAGTGGCTCTTATCAAAGAAATCCTCAAGGAAATGCTGGTTTCAGAAAAACAATTTCCGCCGAATCAGATTTTGTCCGCCATCAACCGCGCCAAAGATGAATTGCTTGACGCCGAATCCTATTCTATTCATGCCCACGCCCACTCGGACCCTTTTCGGGAGAGGGTGGCTGCGGTTTATAGCACCTATCAGAGGAAATTAAAAAACTCGAATGCCTTGGACTTTGGAGATTTGATTATGAAGACGGTTGAAGCGTTCAGGGACAAAACCGAACTCCGAGAGAAATATCAAAAGAGATTTCGATATCTTCTCGTCGATGAATATCAAGACACAAATCACGCCCAATATCTCCTGACGAAATATATTGCCGGGCCCGCCAAAAATATTTGCGTTGTGGGCGACGATGATCAATCCATTTACTCTTGGCGCGGCGCAACCATCCGGAATATTTTGGAATTTGAAAGGGATTACCCTGGAGCGAAAGTGGTGAAGCTTGAGCAAAATTACCGGTCCACCTCAAATATTTTGGACGCCGCTGGAAAACTCATCTTAAATAACGAAAAACGGAAGCCCAAAACCATTTGGACGGCCAATGATCCCGGGGATCCATTGCGGTTTGTGGAAATGATGAACGAACAGGAAGAGGCGCGGTTTGTGACGGAAGAAATTGTCCAGCTTAAACAAGACAATGGTATGGCTCTGCAGGATTTTGCCATTTTCTACCGGACCAACGCCCAATCTCGGGTGTTTGAAGACGCGCTGAGGAGACACACCATTCCATACACCATTGTGGGAGCGCTCCGGTTTTATGAGCGGGCGGAAATAAAAGATGCCGTGGCGTATTTGAGAGTGGTGGTGAATCATAAAGATTCGCTGAGTATAAAGCGGATCGTCAATAATCCCGCTCGAGGACTTGGCAAAAACTCTTTGGGGCTTTTAGAGCAATACGCCGCCACGCAAGGCGTATCTCTTTGGGACGCCTTTAAAAACGTTCACGCGGTGTCCGGGGTGTCTCCGTCGGCGCGGGCCGGGATCAAAAACTTTATCGATCTAGTTGAGTTATTCCAACAATACGCTCAGAAATACGGCGCGGCCACGATGGTTCGCCGTGTGTTGGAAGAAACCGGTTACTGGGACAAATGGGCCCAGGAAGCAGAAACGGACCCGGAGGCAGCGGAGCGGTTGGACAACCTGCAGGAACTCATTAACGCCGCCATGGATTTTGAAAACAAAGCGGCCGACCTCAAACCGGAAACGATGGGGGAGACCGGCGTCCCGGCGGCTCCGGATCATTCTTTGGCGAGGTTTCTGCAAGAAGTGGCTCTAATGTCGGACATCGACTATTGGAAAGATCAGGGGGGAACCATTACTTTAATGACAGTCCATTTGGCCAAAGGATTGGAGTTTCCCGTGGTTTTTGTGACGGGCTTGGAAGAGGGGCTGTTTCCGATTGGGGACTCCGCGTTTGATCCTGAGGAGCTGGAAGAGGAGAGGCGTCTCGCTTACGTGGCGATGACCCGGGCAAAAACAAAATTGTATCTTACCGCGTCAGCCAGCCGCCGTATTTTTGGATCACCGCATATGAATATTCCTTCTCGCTTCGTGGAGGAGGCGGGCATTCGGTCCAGTTCAACGCCTGTTTCGCCCTATATTGATGACGCTTATTCGTCCCATACCACCCGAGAAAAAGTTTCGCAAGACACGGATTACGATTTTAACCAGGATCCGGATCGCGCGGCGCTACCGCCGACCACTCCTCCTCCGCGCGTCGCAAATTGGCGCGTTGGCCAGCGCGTTTCGCATCCCGATTTTGGGGAAGGAAAAATTCTGTCGGTGGAAGGCACGGGCCAGAACGCCAAAGTTCAGGTGTTTTTTATGAATGGTGCCAAGAAAAAGCTCCTGGTTAAATACGCTCCATTAACGCCTGCCGATTAAAATCTTTCCCCTCCAGGTCTCTTCAGTGAAGGGGGGAGGGGGAGGAAATCTTATTCCCCTCCCTACCCCTGCCTGTCCGGCAGGCAGGCTCCCCACTGGGAAGACGTGGGGAGGAAAGAAAAGGAGGGGAAATAAAATTGGTATCATTTCCATTCTAATTTATGACCGATAACATCATCACCAAAAAAGACGTTGAATATGTCGCAAAACTTTCCAGGGTTCATTTAAAATCCGAGGAAGTGGAACAGTACACCGGCCAACTCGAGAAAATCCTAGGGTACATCAATAAGCTCAAGGAAAAAAACACAGACAACGTCGTTCCGACCGCCCATCCCCTCGAGGTGTCGAATGTCTGGAGAGAAGATGTCGCTCAGCCGTTTGAGAATATTCCGGATATCCTCGCCAATGCCCCCGAAAAAGAAGAAACCTATTACAAAGTTTTAAAAGTAATTGAGTAAAGTATGAACTTAAACGAACTTTCCGCACGTGAGATTACAGAAGGCATAAAATCTCGGACTTTTAAAACCAAAGACGTCGTTCAGGCGTCATTGGCCTGCGTTGATAAAACCAATAAAGATTTAAACACTTACCTTACCGTTCTTCACGACGACGCCCTCCGTCAGGCCGAAGAAATCGATAAAAAAGTCGAAGAGAAAAGGCCTTTGGGACCCTTGGCCGGGGTCCCTGTTGCCATCAAAGACAACATTATGGTCCGGAAAGTCCGAACCACCTGCGCCTCAAAGATTTTGGGGAATTATAAAGCCCCATACGACGCGTTTGTGACGGAGAGACTTCGCGCCGCGGACGCCGTTTTTATCGGCAAAACCAATATGGATGAGTTCGCCATGGGGTCTTCAACGGAATTTTCGGCCTTCGGGGTCACTAGAAACCCGTGGGAGAAATCCCGGATCCCGGGAGGATCTTCGGGGGGATCGGCCGTGGCGGTGGCGGCGCGAACCGTTCCCCTCTCTCTGGGTAGCGATACAGGCGGCTCCATCCGCCAGCCGGCCGGTCTTTGCGGGGTTTTGGGGATGAAGCCGACCTACGGACGGGTTTCCCGCTATGGACTTGTCGCGTTTGCGTCTTCTTTGGATCAAATCGGGCCCTTTTCTCACTCCGTGGAAGACATGGCCGTGATGTTAAACATTATCAGCGGAAAAGATTTAAGAGACTCAACATCCGTCGATAAGGCTGTTCCTAATTTTTCTGATGAGCTTGCGAAACCCATCAAGGGACTTAAAGTCGGGTTGGTCAAAGAATATTCTATCGGCGGGTTGGATAAAGAGGTCGAAAAAGCCGTGAAAGACACCGCCGCCGTCTTAAAAAAATTGGGCGCCGAAATTAAAGAAATTTCACTTCCCAATTCAGACTATGCCTTGGCCGTCTATTACATCATTGCTCCGTCGGAAGCGAGCTCCAACCTGGCGCGGTTTGACGGAATGAGATATGGATTTAGAAATGCAAAGGCGGCCAATTTAATTGAACAATACGGGTTTAACCGGGACGATGGGTTCGGTCCCGAAGTGAAACGGCGCATCATGATCGGCACCTACGCGCTTTCGTCCGGTTATTACGACGCCTACTACGCCAAAGCCCAGAAAGTGCGGACCTTGATTAAAAATGATTTTGACCAAGCGTTTAAAGAGGTGGATTTGATTTTGACGCCTGTTTCTCCCACCCCGGCCTTCAAAATCGGGGAGAAAAGCGACGATCCTCTCACCATGTATTTATCGGACATTTTTACCATTCCTTCGAATCTGGCCGGCATTCCTGGAATTTCGGTTCCTTGCGGATTTAATTCTCAAGGATTGCCCATCGGAGCCCAGTTTTACGCCAATCATTTTCAAGACGGGCTCCTCATCCGCGTGGCACAAAGCTATTTAAAAGAAACACTTTGGAATAAAAAAACGCCTAAGCTATGAATTGCTCTTCATGCAACTATCCCAACGCTGACGGCGCTAAATTCTGCGGCCGTTGCCGGATGGCCTTTAGCCGGCCCAACCTCATCGCTTCCAGAGCCCGCGATCACATTTACTGGATCCTTCGCCGGTCCACCGCGGGGCTTTTTACGGGCACGGTGGGATGGTTTTTCATCCCCATCATGAGCTCCGCTCTCGCCAAATACAATTCGGATCTACTCCAATTTATGGCGGAAGGCATGTTGGGGGGCGCCTTTTTGGGCACTGTGGACGGCATGATGGAAGAATCCACCACCAAAACCTTTCGGGGGTCCATTTTGGGGGGTCTGGGCGGTATTGTGGGG
>JAKLIS010000155.1 GCA_022709485.1 Elusimicrobiota bacterium
GACGAATGGGCAAACATCTCGGGGCGACGAATGGGCAAACAACACGGGGCGACGATTCCAAGCTGACAAAATTCGTCCTGGTTCGCCTAATACAGACAGGTGAAATTATTGTGACAGTCGATGATTAAAAACTCCTCTATATTTAGATGCGTATTCAAATTTGGCCGTTTTAGACCAGGTTGAAACCCCCACTTCAAACCCTTAAACTTTTGGGAAATTCCTTTCAACCTTAATAATTGGAGGCCCGTATGAAGAAATTATCGTCTTCTGTAGCGTTCGTTGTTCTATTTTTAGCGGCATTCACCGTTGGAGGGATCATTGTCCTCGCGGAAGGTCAGCATATTGGGGAACGGGATAAGATAGATGTTCAAGTGGAATTTTTAAGCCCTCGAGGCTACACGACCACCGATATGGCCGGGATTCATTACCATTTCAATGGATGGGAATCTTTTGAACGAAAAATTTACCCAGCGTCAACGTATGGGAAACAATACCCCCTGTATTTTATGGGCGAGCGAATGCGGTTTCAGGTTCGTTTAACAAATACGGCTGAAAAAGGAGCCAAAGCCTTTAAAATTCGCGTTAACGCGGTCAACTATGTGATGGAAACAACAGGTCTGGCAGGTCAAGTTCTGGCGCCGGCGCAAGATTGGATTGTTCAGGATCTCGGGCCCGGTCAGACGCGAACTTTAAATGGAGAGATTCTTATTCCCAACGATCCCACGTTGCCCTCCGGTTTGGACTTAACAAAAGTGCGTATTTACCATCTCAATAGCGGAAATGGGACGGCGGGCTTTATAAAGGAATTCACCGCAACTTGGTGTCCTCCTCGATTGCAACCTTAAGGACTGGACGACGCAGCGGTTTATTTATTGGCCCTTCAGTGACGATTGAATCCTCCACGGGGGCATCCGTCTGTGGGAAGGGGTCAAGCTGCTACCTACGCCTTTTTTACAGGGTTCTCTCAAAAAAGGGGTAAGTAGCGGCTTGACCCCTTTTCCGACTTGAAAATTCTCGGCATGACGAAACTTCTTTAGTTTAATGTCCACGTTGGGGACTTGAAAGTACATTCAAAGGGTCATTAGGGGGAAATAAATAAATGAATTATATTGTCTGGATTGTTGCCGCGGTTGTCCTTTTTGTTTTAATCGCTTTCTTTTTTTCGCTTTATAATGGGCTCATTACGGTCAAAAACAATATTCAAAAGGCGTGGGCCAATATCGATGTCCTTTTAAAACAAAGACACGATGAAATACCGAAACTTATTAAAGTGTGCGAAGGCTACGCGCAATTCGAAAAGAAGACCTTGACTGATGTGATAGATCTTCGAAACTCCGCCGCCTCTGCCAGCCAGGTGGGGGATCGCGCCGCCAAAGAAAATCAGCTCACCGCCGGGCTTCATCGCCTTTTTGCTCTGGCTGAGAGCTATCCGGAGCTCAAGTCAAATAACAATTTCCTTCAACTTCAAAATCGCGTTTCCGACTTGGAAAATCAAGTGGCCGATCGGCGCGAGTTCTATAACGAATCCGTGAATAACTATAACATCCGGATTGCGTCCCTCCCAGATGCTTTTGTGGCTGGGTTTATGAATCTGAGACCGCAAGAAATGTTTAAGGTCGCCGACGCCGATAAAGCGGACGTCGACATCTCATTTAATCTCCCCAAATAACGAATCTCAATGAGCCGGGATGGCGACAGTGTTAAAGGCATCCTCTATCTCCTTTTAGGGGGCGGCTATTTTTTGTGGCGAGGTTTTAAGAACTTAAAACTTCACAGGAAAATTTCTGGTTTGGCCACCTCGAAAGCCCGGTCCATGGCCATGGGGCTTGTTGAACTATCAGGGGTGGCGAGGCCGGCTTTCCCCCGCCAAGATCCTGTCTACTCAAAGCCTTGCTGTTATTTCCGCTTAAAACTTGAACAATACCGGTCCTCCGGAAAATCTGGCCACTGGGTGACCATTCATGAAGACTCGTCAGATGGCTCTCCTTTTTATTGCCAAGATATCACGGGAAAGGTGGTTATCGTCCCTAAAAATCCCGAGATTCATTTCACCAATCGGTTCGTTTTTAAAAACGGCATTTTTGGCACAAAAGACTCTTCAGCGGTCGCCTTTTTTAATTCACGGTGGAAGGGATTATCTTCTTTGCGCCTCACAATGAATGTTCTGAGGGAAGGAGATCCCCTATATGTAAATGGATGCGCCCTTCCTCGGCACATTAGGATATCTTCAGAAAATGCGCCCGATCAACCCATCTCAATGAGCGAAGCGGCGCGCGAACTTAAAAAGGACCCGGAAGCCATGAAAAGCCTGGACGTGAATAAAGACGGGCATATCGATGCGCAAGAGTTTGAAATCGGACTTAAAAAATTTAAAGAGTTCCTTGTGGAAAAGAAAAAGCAACCCTTGAATAAGCAAAATTCAGAGGCCCCGCTCGAGTTTGAAGGAATTGTCACCAAAACGGATGAACATGAATTGATTTTCGCCAATTCAGAGGCAGACCTGCTGTCGAGATTGGGCCCAATCGTCTATCTTCAAATATTGGGCGGAGCAGCCGCCCTTGTGGGCGGACTCATCCTCCTGTGTCTAAAAATCCAGGGGCGTTAGGTCCCGGTTCTGGCTCTCGGGCGGTTAAGCGAGAAATACCACCATTAAGACCGCAAAATAGTTCGAGGAGTGTTGTTCCCATCCGCCTTCCCCCGGCAAAAAATCCGTCCAATGTCACTCAATTATAAACGCCTTGTTTTTGTAAAAAGTTCTTCTTTACCCCCCTTCACTCACTCCGATAGGGCCACTATCAGTTCCTTCAGGGAGTTTCCCGCCGAAAACAAAATGGCATCAGCCATTTCGCCAGGTTTACATAACAGTTACCAAAACTTAAGAGAAAATTAAAACCGTTATGATTGAATGACTTTCCCTATGCTGAAGAAAATCCTGACATTATTATTGTCGTTTACATTCCTGGCCAATAATATATTGGCAAGTTCTGCCGAATCTAACTTCTGGCAGGCACGCCAAAATAGCGTAAAAAAGGCGAACGAAAGCCGGCAATGTGCCTCTTTGCCGGTCCCACTCCATTCGATGCCGTTTTCCACCCCTTCCATTACAAGCCAAAAGGGCGCTTCTTTATTTAATCCAAAAAATATTCCCCCCATGCCCAATGACATGAGAAAAATATGTCTGTCGCTCGCAAAAACCCTTACCTTTAACGATGGCACCATCCGAAAAATATTTCCTCCCAAAGGTAAGGGCAATGGGACCGTGGTGATCCATATTCAAGATTTGCATCAGAATAGGGAAGCGCAAACTCATATCGGCAACACGGTCAAAAATCTAGCGGAATCAAAAGAAATTGATTTTGTTGGGCTCGAGGGTGAATTTACTTCCATCGACTTAACGGTTTATAAATCCTACCCCCGCCAAGCCACCATTCACGCCGTCGCAGATTATCTTTTCAAACAAAACACGATTTCGGGTCCCCTTCACGCCTTTTTGAAATCAAACGGCCCGGTTCCCTCCCTTTGGGGAATTGATGACAAAATGGAGTACCAAAAAAATGTGGACGCCTACCGCGATTCCCTTAAGAAAATAAAAACTTTCAAGGAATGGACCGAAAAGGCAAAAGCTCATGCCGCAAAAGAAAAACTGGCCCTTTTCAATCCTCAGCTTAAGGAATTTGACTCCCAATGGGTCTCTTACCATGAGGGGAATTTGAATTTATCCGATTATCTTCACCTTTTGAGCGCCGAGCAAACGAACCGCTCTTCACATGTCCAAAAGTACCTTGAGGTGGCGGATTTGGAAATCCGGTTGGACGCGCGAAAAATCGAAACGGAACGGACAAACCTCCTCACTCAACTAATGAACCGGATGAGAAAAGAAGAAACAGACGCTCTGGCGGGTCTTTGCGTGGCGTTTAGAATGGGAACTCTTTCCCATTCTGATTTTTATGGCCGGATAGAAAATTTCTGCCGCCGTTTAAACTTAGATCTCAATCGGTTCCCCGCAATGGCGGGTTATATTCGCTATGTCCTTAAATCAGAAGAAATCGACGCCGCGGCGCTTTTCTCAGATATCAAAAAACTGGAAGACGAAAAAATTAAAGCGCTTGCTTTTTCAAGTCAGGAAAAAAGCCTGATTCTCTTTTCATCCCGCCTCTTTCTTATCGGAAAACTTATAGATTTTTCCCTCACTCCGGAGGAATGGAATGAGTACCAAAGTCTAAAAGACTCCGCCTCTTTTGGAAATTCATCCATTCCCGATTTGGGTTCGTTTGAAAATTTTTATCGCCAGGCAGAATTGAGGGATCGAGCGATGAGCTCTAACCTTTTGAAAATAATCGACCGGGAAAAAGCCAAATCTTGCGTCATCGTGGCGGGGGGATTTCATTCAGGCGGACTTGTGGAGAGACTAACGGAAGCTGGGACAACCGTGATTTCTTTTGTTCCCAAAATCACAAAAATTGAGGGGGAAAGCGGTCCGGCCACCCTCAGCGTTTTTGCGCAAGAGAAAACCCCCCTGCAAAAACTATTTGAAGGACAGAAATTGTTCTTGGCCGCCCCGCACTTCCCAGAATTCGAGAAACGTATTGGAGGAGCCGCCATGGCAATCGGGTTTGAAGAGGCCTTATCTAAAACCCATTT
>JAKLIS010000156.1 GCA_022709485.1 Elusimicrobiota bacterium
GAATTTGAAATTTCATTTGAGGTTTCGGAGGCGTCCATGAGTTCAGAATAATATTGAAGGGGGTCTGCCGGAGACGTCTCGGCGTCGTTTGTTCTGGGGATCGTCTTGAACAATACAAACGCCAGAATCATCGCCGCCGCTCCCGGCAGAGCGAATTTTAGCGGCCGCCCAAACATGCTCCAATGGCTCCGCCAAGTTCCCAGGTATGACTTCTCGTCCCTCATTTTTCCCATCACTTTTTGAACAAACGCTTCAGAAGGAGGAACGGACTTTGGAGCCAGGAACACGGCGGCTGTTTTTTTCCAATGATGAAGAGTCTGGCGGCACTCATCGCAACCGGAGAGATGTTCTTTAACCGCTGTTTTTT
Source organism: Elusimicrobiota bacterium (assembly GCA_022709485.1). Classification (GTDB taxonomy): domain Bacteria; phylum Elusimicrobiota; class Elusimicrobia; order F11; family F11; genus JAKLIS01. Next base: position 368 of record JAKLIS010000156.1, read on the forward strand.
CAGAGGGCGAAAGTTCATCTTCCTTAGCCAGTATTAATTCCTTCATATCTTCGTGGTTCATTTTTGACCTCCGGAAGTTTGGACGATTGAAAGGGATTCCAAGTGTCGCGCGGTTTCCTCTAATTTTTTTCTGGCCCGTTTAAGCCGGCCTTTAACGGAATCAACTGTGGCATCAAGGGCGGCGGCTATCTCTTCATAGGTAAAACCGTAAACCTCGCGTGAAATCAAAATGTTTTTATTCTCAAGAGAAAGAGTGTCCAAAACTTGGGTGATAAGTTCTCGATTTTCCAAGAGCTTATTGGGCGACGGGGCGGATAGAAGATCCTGAAAAGCAGCGCCTTTATTTTCAATCAGGTCTTCCAATGATTCGGTTTTGTGGCGGCTGCGTTTTCTGAGCAAATCAACGCAGTGCCGGTAGGCGATGCGGTAAATCCAGGTGGAGAATTCCGCTTCCTGGCGAAAGCGTCCCAACGCTTTATACGCCTTAATAAACACCTCTTGAGCGGCGTCTTCGGATTCCGCGGGGTTGGAAAGAAGGGATAAGCAGAGTCCCATGACCTTTGGGTGGTGGGCGCGGATAAGATCCGCGAAGGCCTCCCGGTTTCCGGAAAGGACTTTTTCAATTATTTCCAAATCCGCCATATTGTCCTTTTAGACGCAAAGAAAGAAGAATAAGTGTCGCCTACGCCGATTATATTGGAAATCCTCCCGCATGCGCACTCCCTCTCCCGTTTGCGAAAAAGGGTTGGGCTTGCCCGCCGGTGCCCGAAGGGCGGAGGCGGGGTGAAAGACAACCTAAAAGAAAACGGGCTCGCTCAAAATATGCGTGCTCCCTCTCCCTTTGTGAGAGGGCGGGGCTTGCCCGCCGGTGCCCGAAGGGCGAAGGCGGGGTGAAGGACAACCTAAAAGAAAACGGGCTCGCCCAAAATATGCGTGCTCCCTCTCCCAGAGGGAGAGGGTCGGGGCTTGCCCGCCGGTGCCCGAAGGGCGAAGGCGGGTGAGGGGAAAAAACGCGGAGCTTTTCATCTTCATTTATTTTATTCTAGGCCTGCTAAAAAATGCAGGTATATCAGAGAAGGCGGCTTATGAAAAAATGGTACGAGGCATTGTTTGAAAACTACGGCAAGAAGTACGACGCCGAGGTCTTTGCCCAAGGCACATCGGGTGAATGCGATTTTTTTGAAAAAGAGCTGGGTTATAACAAGGCGCTGAAAATCATCGATATTGGATGCGGAACCGGACGACACTCCATTGAACTGGCCAAAAGGGGCTATACCGTCACAGGCGTCGATTTGTCGGAATCCATGCTGAGGCGTGCCCGAGAAAAGGCGGCGGAATTGAATCTGGCGGTTGATTTTCGCCAGCATGACGCCAGGGCCTTGCCGTTCGAGCGCGAGTTTGACGCTGGGATCATGATTTGCGAGGGCGGGTTTTCTCTTATGGAAACCGACGAAATGAATTTTGCGATTCTGGAAAACGCCACAAAAGCGATCAAGGGAGGAGGAAAATTCATTTTCACAACATTGAATGCGCTCTTCCCACTCTTTCATTCGACTGAGAAATTTTATGCCGAACAAGCCAAAGAGGGCATGTCCCAATGCAAGGACACCTCATTTGATCTCATGACGTTTCGCGATCATAACATGACCATTTTTGAAGATGACCTGAATCGCCGGCGTGAATTGAAAACGAACGAGCGGTTTTACGCGCCAAGTGAAATCACCTGGCTTTTGAAATCGCTTGGTTACGAGTCCATCGGGATTTTTGGATCGAAACTCGGGGCATTTTCAAGGAGTGACGCTCTCACAAAGGAAGATTTTGAAATGCTGGTCGTGGCCCAAAAAAAGAGATCGTAAAATGCTGTTTTGAGAAACCAATTTTTGGAGAGGTGGCTCAAGCGGCCGTTGCAAGACAGGGGAAGCGCACGCCTTGAAAATCACAGAAAGGCCAAATCAACCGCACGCTTTCGTCGAGATGACTGTGACTGATGTTGACGATGTTGTATGGAGATTTACAGCCTGCCTGCCGGCAGGCAGGGTTGGTTGTAAAGTCGGATGTAAAGAGGTGTAAACAGTTGAAGGAGATCCATCCTATCCCTTTGCCAAAACACATCTCGATATTTGTTCTCTTAGCCATTGCGATGGTTTCTTTGAGTGGGTGTCGGTCGGCCTTTCCAATCCGAACATATTTCATTCAAACTGCTCAACTCGAAGGGTTGACCAGCAATGCCCAGGAAGTTTCCATCCACACCATGGGGGAACCAACGATAGACCATTTTTTTGTCTTGGGCAAAGTGATGGCTTATCGGCGAGGCGGCTTGGGCGCTGTTCGGGATTTGGATGAGGTGCGTGTCCCTCCGCGTGAGATGGTCCAGCAGTTGATTAAACCGGCAAAAGCATTGGGCGCGGATATGGTCATTGGCGTGTACGATGGGGAATACCGAGGAGTTAACGTCGCAGGCGAATACGTAAGCGGACTCGCGGGCAAGCTAACCACTTCGGCCAAAAATGAACGCGTCGATTTTCGTGTCGGAATATTGCCTGTCCAAGTGGGAATGGCCAAACTTTCCCAAAAACAATACGCTCTTCTCGACCGGGACCTGCGCGCCGGCGCCCGTTGGTTTTTAGAAAACAAAGGATACTACGCTCCTATAGATCCCTCCATAAAATTCCAAGGAACAACCCAAGACCTTTTAAGCCAGTTATCATCCCAAAATCCGGACATAGGAGATAAACAAGCAGAGCTTCTTCTTCTTTTGGAAGTCGTCGAGGAAAAAGCCGCCGTCGCTGCTTTGCTTGATGTTCGTAAAGTCGTGTTGAGAGCTACGCTTTACTCCAGGTCGCTGAAAAAAGTTTTGTGGGATAACAAAATATCACAGGAAAATGTTACCGGCGTATTTTGGATTTGGATGTCCAAGGCCGTTTCACGCGCAGGGGCCATTGAAAAACTTCTTTATCCATTACCTTTTTTCTTTCGGCCAGCGGGGAGTGAAGAATTTTCCTCCTGTTCGCCGGATATGGCCAAGAAAAAAATAAAGTGATGCACCAAAACATAAAAGGAACAAGGGAGGAGGTTTGCCTATGAATATTAACCATCGAAAGCTTACCCACGGGTTCGCGTGGGCCATTTTTCTAAGTGGATGGATATTGTTATTTTCGGGATGTGCGTCGGTGGCACGTGAAACAAGATCCTTTCATTCGTTAGAAATGGGAGTCTCCGTTACAACCGAAAAGGGAAATCCCATGGTGGTTCAAGAATCAGGCACCATTGAGAAAAAAAGGCGTTGGGTCGGCCTATTACGGTCTCCCAACGGGTGGGAAACGATGGAAACCAACTACGGGGATGATTTTACCCGAGAGGAATTGATTTATGAAGGACACCCCGGTTCAGCCATTAAAATATCCCATCGAATATTTCATGCAGGGAGCGTCATTCCTGCTAAAAACGAGACCCTGACATTTGATATCTCAACATCCGACACGGTCTGCATCGAGAAAACGTGTTTAAAAATCTTGGATGCCGACGATGCACACATTGTTTTCATTGTTAAGAAATACCCAGACAAAAATTTGCCGGAGGATGTGAAATAAGCAAGTTCCTTGGTCTGTGGCCTATGACAAGCAAGGAGGTGCGGTTTTCTGATTTGCTTCAGGCTATCGTTGTATCAAATATGACTTAACATTCTGGTGGCGCAGTTTCAGTCTCAATTGAAAATTTCAAGAAATATTATCAGGGCAAAACCATAGTTTTTAAGTCGAGAGATCTATTTGAATGAAAACGGTCAAAATAAAGGAAAGCGAGCGGTCAAAATTTACGGCTTGAAAAATTTTAAACAGAGGAAAATTGACGTAAGATGTTTATAATCAACTGATTTTGGAGGGATGGCCTCACTCGCCTGCGGAGAGTACTGCAACCCCACAATTATTTGATTCTTCGCCCCGACAGAAAAAGACGCTATAGGGGCCATTCGGCCCCAATTATTTTATTAATAAGGAGCCTCATGGAGGGTTGGCCGAGCGGCGTGTAGTTACACGTGGCGTCAGCTTGCCCGCCGTAGCCGCTGTGTGGCGAAGGCGGGTCTTGAAAATTCGCAAACGGCTAAACCGAGAGTTTACCCGCCGCAGGCGGACACTTTTTCATCGGAGCGACTGTGACTGATATTGACGCAAATAGCTTAAATTGACTGATTGGTTGTAAACTAGGTTGTAAAGGGTTGCAAACAAGCAAGAAAATAGAGAACGTAGCCAAGGATGGGTGAATGGGCTCAATGTCAA
>JAKLIS010000157.1 GCA_022709485.1 Elusimicrobiota bacterium
CGAAGGGAAAACATCAAATATAACCTGCAGGGGCAAATGATTTCGGCAGTAACGGAAAGCTGGCAAATGGCGTCCGTATTTAACAAAGGAAAAACCATAGGGGTTGAGGTTCATTCGCAGAAGGAACAGTCGTTTCAATACGATTCCCAAGGAAATCTAAAAGAAACTTCAGATATTCGCGTGGATTTTGACCGCCAGACAGTCCATAGCTCGAAGAGCGGGAATTTCTTCGCGTCAGGAATAGGACGTCTGGTTCAAACTGTCGCCTCAGTCGGAATTAGTTTCTTGCCTTTTGGAATATTAATTAATTTGGCTATGCAGACCCTGATTATGGGGGCCATGGGCGCCTCGGCGACACAAATGTGGCAGGCAGCAGCTATTACGGTGGCTGCTTGGGCTATAGGGCAGGGAATAGGCAAAATTAAGGTGCTGGCCAAAGGAGCCCCGGCAGGTCAGTTGGGAGCAAATACATCTAATGCTTTTGTTACCGGGGTCAATGCCGGCCAGAATTGGACAGTTTCAATTATCTATGGAACCATTAAATCTTATGCCACGGCAGAATTGAGCGTTGGGATTGCCAAAAGGTGGGGACGGACCACCGCGGCGTTTTGGTCTACTTTGGCTTCGAGCCTTACCCCGGAAGTATCTCCTCAAAAAATTAATGATGCAAAATTTAATTATTCTGTTTTCGAAATCTCTGTTTCTGGTATTTCTGAAAGCCTAAAACACTCATTAATTAGGACGGGACTGGTAGCCATTGCTCTCAACAACGAAAAATCAAAAGCTGAAAACAACTGGTTTTCGGCATCACTTGAAGGACTCTCATCTCAGTTAGCTTCCTTAATTGGCCTCTTAGGACAGAATAATGTCAGACCCATGTCAGTTAAAGAAAAAGAACAAATCGCAAAACAACAAGAAACCGGTCGTTCCTTTGGACTGTTTTTATTGAGACTTTTTACAGGTTATGAAGAAAAAAGCAAGCCTGATGGCAATCAAGCACGCAGCACCGATGAAGGAAAAACTGTTGACGAAAAAATTGTCAACTTGGATTCGATTGAGGGAAAAGACATTCAATTTGATGAAACATCTCTGGTTCAAGAAGAATTAAAACCGTTGGGGGCACAAGAATCCGAAACTTTAGGCCTCTCCGGCGACCAGTTGAAAGCCTTATTAGGAAAAGATTTTGAGAATCTTGGCGATTTGCATTTTAAATCAGATTCCGACGGAAATTTCGTGGGCAAATGGAATGACCGGGACGCAAATTTTAAATTTAGCCCAGAGGGGCAGCTTTTGCAGGTTGAATTGGGCCAAAATCCTTTTGGGGGGAAAGACACCATCATCTTTGATCCCAAATCTATAAAGTTCGATTCGGAAGGGAATGTTTTGAGCGCTTCCGGAAAATTTGAGCGGGAAGTGGGAAAAGAAAAGATAATCACAGAATGGAAATTCGAGGGAAAAAATTCGCTTGTTTTCGCCAAAGCCAAAGAAGAATTATTGGCTTCGTTTTCGGGCAGTGAAGAACTCAAGAAAGAGTTGGCTGACCGGTTGAAAGAATCATCCGGGATGTTTGAAGAAAAATCAGCCAATAATGAAATCCGGCGGGTGTTTTTGGGAAAAGATTCATCCACAGCGGTGGCCTCAGAACATAAAGACGTAAACGGCCAATGGACTCGTCGAACCTATGGCAATCCCGATGCCCAGGGCAATGTTTCCGGCCAAATTTATAAAAAGAGAGATGGAAAATATGAGTTCGCGGGCAATTTTGTTCAAGCCTCCGCTGAACAATCATTTTTAAAGGGGAATCTGGCGGGTTTAACGGGGGCGATTAAAGACCCTGATACTTTAAAAACTTTGAATAAAACGATGGGTGGCATAGCCAAAGTGCATCAAGAGCGGGATCTTCGTCAGAACGTCACCAAAGAAATTGGAATGGATAAAAATGGCCGGGTGGCTTTTATTTTTGAGAGAGATAAAAAATCGTTATTGGTTTTTGCTGGGGCTGAGATTCAGAAATTCGATGTGACTTTGAAGGCAGGCGGGGCCCTCGAACTTCAGACTCACAAACAGACGCCAGATCTGGCGGAAGTGAATTCTTCATTGATGGATTTGCCTTTCATTGGTGACAATGATTCCGCGTCCGTTACAACCAAAGCATTGAATGTTCAAGCGGCGGTCAATAAGGATTTTGGAACTCAACTCAAAAAGTCCGTAATGGCCGCTCAATCAAAAGCACTGGGGAATCTTCAAAACGAGGACGTCGCCGCGAAAGATCTGTCCAAAGATTTAAAGCTGAGGGGGCAAACCTCTAAGCTTCCCCAACCGGGTGTTTTGAAGCGAATCGGCGCGGCCGTTGGACGGGTTCTTATGGCTTCTATCGTTTGGGCGAGCCGGATTATTGTGGGAATGGCCAATTTTATTGGGAACATATTTTCCAGGTTAATCGTCTCTTTTGGAAAAACACCGCAAGAGGTTCCTGAAGGCCTTACGCCCGTTGGAAATTCTAATCTGATTGTTGAACCAGGCCAAACCTTCAATTACCAAGAAAGGGAATTTGGGGAAGGTTCGGTTTTTAGCTGGGATGAAAACGGAAAAATTTCTCTCGTTGAAGGAGTCGTCTATGAGAAGGGCTTTCATGGGCTTTCCGCCGCTGATAACTCTTATGTTCCTGTGATTTATAAATTGTCATCCGACGGGTCTATGGAGGCGGTGGGCGTTCGCTTGGGCGCGTTAAATCCGGGAACCAAACTTAATTGCGCAGGCATGACAAAAATTCCCGGGTTAGGAACACTTTACGCGGGACAATTTGAGATCCTTCTTGGAAATGAGGAAAGTTTCAGCCTGATTCCTCAAAATGGGGCGCTTTATCAGTGGGAAGGGGAGAAATCGCCTCGATATCTGATAAATAATCACAATCAACCGATGGCCTTGGAGGCCGCTGTTCAAGGCCATGATGTGTTGGTGAAATTAAATGAGTTTAAACTCGCCGATGGGACTGACGTTGTCTTCAAGGGGGCCCAATGGAAGGGGACCATCACAAATACTGGAAAAGTGGACCTTGAAGAAAGCGTTTCTTGTTCAATTTCCAAACTAGGCGGATCCAAATCTATTCGGGACAGCGGGGTGTTAATCAAATTATCCGCTTTTGAAGGGATTTCTCTGGCAGGGTGGATAAAAGGAGAAATTTCCTGGATTCAACAGGGAAAAGGAACCAACCAAGGTCAAAAGACTGCTGCCGCCTCTCAAAAATTAGCCCCTGCGATTTTTACTGTTAAAAGCGAGAAACGGCTTTCTTCGGATGCAACTCGATATGATTTATCCGGCAAAATTCCGTTGACAGAACTGGGGCTCAATCCATTCGTCAATGGTTCCCGTTTCAGAACTGTCCCTGGCGTCACCTTTCAAGTGGGCGCCAAAAGGTTTGATTCTTCGAGTTCGTCCTCTAATTCGTGGTTCATCCTCCAGGGAGGCGATGTCCAAATGCCCGCGAGGTCGGTGGCGTACCGTTCAGACGGTCGTATAGAAGTGGGAACAATTCCTGTGCAAGTTGTTCGGGAAGGACCCGCCCGTCTTTCTCAGTTCCTCAATATGGCAAGTGACAAAGTAATATTGACACCCCTGAGTGATGGAAAATGGAAGGCCGTTATGGAAATAGATGGGAAACCCTTCCAGGAATTGGTTGTCAAAGGTGATAAAAATATTCTTTCTTTCCAAGATAAGGGATTGAATACTTATTTCGTTTCCGCAATTCCTGGTTTGGCGGTTAATGCAAAACCCGAGCCCATTCCATTTGTTCCAATGGCCATGCAAATCGCGAAAAATTATGCTGGCCAAATTTATTTTCGCGGATTACGTGGCATGGCGGCCTTGGGAGCCTTGGATTCCAAATTGAATGGGGGGTTACTGGGTTTTTCGGGTGGGATCTGGAAGTCGGCTATTCTGGGGGCCAAAAAATTTTTTAATAAAAGTTTAATTTACTCTCCAAAAATTGCCCCCTTCCTTTTTCCCAATATAAATAAAGGCACTTTAATCTCTTTGAACTCTATCGAAAAAAATCCACAGATTTTCAAAGAAGGTTCGCTACGGGGAATAATGATGTTGGCGGATTCCCGGCTTGAGCAAGGTGTTTTTGAAGCAGCCGCGCTCTCTCAAGCTTTGCTGACCGAAAAAAATGTGGGTGGGGTGGGGCGGCAAATTGGTTTAAGGGCCGTCAATGCCATGGGAACTATGGGTTTGGCTTTTACGGACATGTTAGGGACACATTCCCTGGCGGCTTACAAAAATGCCTCGCCAGAGGAGTTGTTCCAACTCATGAAGAGTGATTGGAAATCAACAGGAGAAAATTTGGGGATGGTGGTTCCCATGGGGGCTTTGGCTTCAGTGGCTCCGTTGGTTGCCTCGGGAGCCGCTGTTGGTCTTTTGATTTATGGGGGAAGTTCAGCTTATGTTGGGAGTTCTTCCCAAAATGCGGTAGGTCGGTGGGGAGATGTCATTGGAAATATTTTGGGGACAAGTCTTTTAATGGGTGTTTCAATGTCGGCGGGGCGAGCTGTCAAAGGGCCCCAGTTGGCTCGTTCTTCAGGC
>JAKLIS010000158.1 GCA_022709485.1 Elusimicrobiota bacterium
GGGCGACAGGGCCTTGCGCCTGGCCGGTCAATTTACTGACCAGAGGGATTTTCTTATCCGGATTGCAGAGGTTCCCGGGATCAAAAGCATTTTTAATTCGCCTGAATAGAGACAGGGTTTCGCGGTTAAATTGATATTTCATGACCTCTCTTTTATCCATCCCAATGCCGTGCTCCCCTGATATAGTTCCTCCCGCGTCCACGCACGCTTTCAGCATTTTATGCCCCGCTTCACGCACCCGCTGGGTTTGGGCCGAGTCTCTTTCATCACACGCAATTTGAGGATGGAAATTCCCATCCCCCGCGTGGAATAATAGCGCGGGTTTTAAACCGTATTCCTGGGCGATGACTTTGATTCGTTTTAAAGCCTCTGGAAGCTTGGTTCTCGGCACTGTGCCGTCTTCAACTAAAACATTTGGAGAAAGCCGGGCCATGGAGGGATAAGATCCCCGGCGTCCTTCCCAAAGTTTCTCCCGCTCCGCCTCCGTTTTTGCAAAACGAAAATCAAAGGAATTGTTTTTCTCGCAAATGGATTGGATTGTGACCATTTCTTCATCCAGAGCGGGAACTTCCTTTCCGTCCACCTCAATGAGTAGAACCGCTTCGGCTTCCAATGGATAACCCGCCCGCATAAAGGCCTCCACCGCGGACACGATTGTTTTATCCATCGCTTCCAATGTAGCCGGAATGATTTTCGCGGCGATGATATCCGATACCGCCTGAATCGCGTCTTCAATCGAACGAAAGCTTACAAGAGAAGTTCGGATATTTTTGGGCTTTGGCATGAGTTTCAATCGGATGTTGGTCACAATGCCCAAGGTTCCTTCCGATCCCACTATCATTCCCAGCACGTCATATCCGGGATCGTTGACATGGAGCCGGATTGGGCTTCCCGAGGGAAGCACCAGATCCAGCCCCACCACCCAGTTGGAGGTAACGCCGTATTTTAAGCAGTGAGGTCCCCCCGCGTTTGTGGCCACATTGCCGCCGAGGGTGCAGGCTTTTTGACTTCCGGGATCCGGCGGGAAAATGAGACCTAAGGGCTCCACTTCCTGTTGAAGTTTAAGATTCACGACTCCCGGCTCGACAAACACTTCTCGAAGTTTTTCATCCACTTTTCCAATTTTTCGCATTCGGGAGAGAGCAATCACCACGCCGTTCTTGGTGGGAATAGGGCCGCCGCAGAGGCTTGTCCCGGCACCCCGCGCGACAAAGGAAATATTGGCCCGGGACAAAACCCCTATCACGCGCGCCACTTGATCCGCGGTTTTTGGAAGAACAACGGCGGAGGGCGTCGCGTGGTCGAGGCCTGAATCATAGGAGTACATGAGGAGGTCCGGGGTGTCAGTAAGAACCCAATCAGGGCCAACGACAGAAATCAATTCATCAATAACTTTTTTTTCCATGGACTTTTCGATGAGAAGGTTAAAATTCTATAAATAAAAAAGAAAGACCCTTCTCCCGGATTTCCAGAAGAAGGGTCTTCTCCTGCCCCATGTTTGATGTGACAAAACTTATTTCTTCTTCGACTTCCCTTCAATAACGGCTTGCGCCGCCGCAAGGCGGGCAATAGGAATCCGGAAAGGACTCGCGGACACGTAGCTAAAGCCCGCTCGGTGGCAGAATTTCACCGATTCCGGATCGCCGCCATGCTCGCCGCAAATCCCGATTTTAAGCTGTTTTTTCACGGATCGGCCTTTGCCGATGGCGAACTTAATGAGCTCTCCCACGCCGGTTTGATCCAGCGTCTGGAAAGGATCGTCTTTGAATATTTTTTTGTCGAGATAGATCTTGATGAATTTACCCGCGTCGTCACGCGAGAAACCAAGGGTCATCTGGGTTAAGTCGTTGGTTCCAAAGCTGAAGAAATCAGCGACGTTGGCCACTTGATCCGCCGTTAAGGCGCCCCGAGGAACTTCGATCATGGTGCCCACGGTGTAATTAACTTTTACCCCGGTGGCTTTCATGGCTTCCTCAGCGGCCTTCACAACGACCGCTTTCTGATCTTCCAATTCCGCCACAAACCCCACCAAGGGAATCATGATTTCGGGAATGACTTTAATTTTTTCCTTCGCCAATTCGCAGGCCGCGGTGATAATGGCGCGGGCTTGCATCTCGGTTATTTCCGGAAATGTGATCCCAAGCCTGCAACCGCGATGCCCCAGCATGGGATTCATTTCGTGAAGGTCATTTGATTTTTCCCAGAGTTTTTCGGCTGGAATTCCGATTTTTTCGGAGAGTTCCTTGGCGTCTTCTTCTGTTTTTGGCAGGAACTCGTGCAAAGGCGGATCCAGCGTGCGGATGGTGACCGGGTAGCCTTTCATTTCTTTCAGAAGACCTTTGAAGTCTTCTTTTTGGAACTCAAATAATTTATCTAGCGCCTTTCGTCGAGAAGCTTCGTCTTCCGCCACAATCATTTCCTGCATGAACGGGAGCCGCTCTTTGGCAAAAAACATGTGTTCGGTTCGGCACAAACCGATGCCTTCGGCTCCGAATTCCATGGCTTGAATGGCGTCCCGGGGAATATCGGCGTTGGCGCGGACTTTAAGGGTTCGAATGGCATCGGCCCATTTCATGAGCTCCGCAAACTCGCCTGAGAGCTCCGCCTCTTTCGTCGGGACTTTTCCTTCAATAACCCGGCCGGTGGCCCCGTCAATGGTAATCCAATCGTTTTCTTTGTAGGTGCTGCCGTTGACGCCGAAGGTGTTTTTTTCTTCGTCGATCCGGATGGTTTCGCAGCCCGCCACGCAGGGTTTTCCCATTCCTCTGGCCACAACAGCGGCGTGAGAGGTCATCCCTCCCCGGGCGGTCAAAATCCCTTTGGCCGCCACCATGCCGGCGATGTCGTCAGGATTGGTTTCGGCTCTCACCAAAATAACGGCCTCGTTGGCGCCCCGACGGGCCGCCACTTCAGCTGTAAACACCACTTTTCCAGTCGCCGCGCCGGGTGAGGCGGGGAGACCTTTGGCGATGACTTTAATTTTGGCGGATGGATCAATAATTGGATGGAGAAGTTGGTTGATCTGTTCCGGGTCGATTCTCATCAACGCCTCTTCTTTGCTGATTAATTTCTCTTTCACCATCTCAACGGCGAACCGAACGGCCGCGGCCGCGGTTCTTTTTCCGTTTCTCGTTTGAAGCATGTAAAGATGCCCTTTTTCAATGGTGAACTCAAAGTCCTGAACGTCACGGTAGTGCTTCTCAAGACGGGTGGTGATGTCCCGGAGTTGTTTATAAACAGCGGGCATTTCATTTTCCAACTCTTTAATCGGCTTGGGCGTTCTGATTCCCGCCACCACGTCTTCCCCTTGAGCGTTGGTGAGGTATTCGCCGTAGAATTCTTTTTGTCCGGTGGACGGGTTCCGGGTGAAACCCACGCCGGTACCCGAATCATCCCCCATGTTGCCAAACACCATGGCTTGGACGTTCACGGCGGTCCCCAAGTCATCGGCAATTTTGTTCAGTTTTCGGTAGGTGATGGCTCTCTCGTTCATCCAAGATCGGAACACGGCATTTCGAGCTCCCACCAGTTGATCCCACGGGCTTTGCGGAAATTCAATCCCCGCTCCTTCTTTAAAAATTTCCTTGAACCGGCTGACTAATTTTTTCATGTCGTCGGCGTTTAAGTCGGTGTCTTTTTCAACGCCCTTTTTCTGTTTCATTTCTCCCAATGCATGTTCGAATTTGGACTTGGGAACTTCGTAAACCACGTCTCCGAACATTTGCATAAAACGGCGATACGCGTCCCAGGCGAAGCGGGGATTGCCGGTGGCCTTGGCCAATCCTTCAACGCATTCATCGTTTAATCCCAGATTTAAAATGGTGTCCATCATTCCAGGCATGGAAATTTTCGCGCCGGATCTCACGGAAACAAGAAGCGGAAAATTTTTATCGCCGAATTTTTTGCCCGCCGTTTTTTCAAGCTTCTCCATGTATTCCTTCATGACTTTTTCAAAATCTTTCGGAAGCTTTTTCCCATTGGCATAATAGTAACGGCACACGTCCGTTGTTATGGTGAACCCCGGAGGAACCGGAACGCCGGAGCTAGACATTTCCGCGAGCCCCGCGCCTTTTCCTCCCAACAAATCTTTCATTTTCCCGTTTCCATCGGCTTTGCCGCCGCCAAAGAAATAAATGTATTTTGTTTTGCTTGCCATATTGTCTCCTTTGATTGTCATTCTCGCCCCCAAGTTCCTATGTGTTGGACCCCCATAAGATTCAAGAATGACGAGTTTTTTTTTAAATTATTCAGGTTTTGAGACGGTTTACAGAGGTTTTGAATGAGATGATGAACCGCTCGACAACAAGAATTCGAAGGCCGGTATCTTAGTATATCTGAAGAAAATTGTTACCAAAAAATTACCCCCTGTCTCCCGGAGACCCGGTCAGACAGGGGGTTATTGTTGAAAAATGTTGACTATAAGACTATTTCTTTGTTTCTGGCGTTTTGGTCGCTTCTTCTTCCATCATTCTGTCAATTTCATCTGCGGCGCCAAAGTCTTCAGGAAGCATATCGCCAGTGCTGGTGGGAAATCCTCCCATGGGCCCTCCCAGAT
>JAKLIS010000159.1 GCA_022709485.1 Elusimicrobiota bacterium
CCGGCTTTCGATTCTTTTCCACATCAAAAAACTGTTTGATTCCGTCGCCGACTTCTCCAAACTCCAGCAAACGCCTTTTGAGCCCAAGAAATCGGAATGATTCTTCTGGCCATTGATATTGGAAACACTTCAACCGCTTTTGGACTTTTTAAGGAATCAAAAGCCCTGGCGCCGGCGCCGTTTCGAACTTTTAGAATCCCCACTCCCTTTCTTTTGAGCGCCGCCCGGCTCAGTCGACATGGGTCGCTCCCAAAAATGCGCCCCGATGAAATCATTCTCTCCAGCGTGGTGCCCAAGGTCAATAAGCCCTTAAGTGCGTTTTTAAAACGGCATTTTGGGGTTCCGATTCAATTTGTCTCTCCCCAATTTAGCGGCAGGATTCAAATCCGATACAGAGTTCCCTCGGAATTGGGGGCGGATCGGATCGTCAATGGTCGCGCGGCCATGGCATTGACGAAAGGAGCGGCGGTGGTGGTTGATTTCGGAACCGCCACGACTTTTGATTGTCTCTCATCCAAACAAGAATTTTTAGGCGGTGTGATTGCCCCCGGGCCCGTTATTTCAGCCGAAGCCCTCTTTCGAAAAACGGCCCAATTGCCGCTCGTGAGTTTATCCAAACCTGCTCCCATTATCGGGAAAAATACAGTGGAATCCATTCATTCGGGGCTTTATCATGGATATCGAGGGCTGGTGAAAGAAATTCTTGAGCGGCTGAAGGAAAAATTGGGTCCAAAAACTCTTTTTTTAGCGACCGGCGGGCAAGCACCTCTCATTCTCAAAGGTCTCCCTTTCCGGATTCAATATCATCCATATTTAACGCTCACGGGTTTATTTCTTCTTTGGCGGGATAATCGCACAATATCCCATTAAATATGAAACTGAGCCCACTTATTGGTTCCCATCGCCGTTTATTTTTTAAATAATCTGAACACATTGCCGATAAAGGAGGCCTCATGAAAAATAATTTTGTCAAAATTGCCTTGGCCGGCGTGCTTTTCTCATTTTCAAGCGTTGGATTTGCCGACGATATCTCAAATAATTTTGGGGCTGTTCTATCCCTCAATGAAGTCAAACATTTGGACGCCTTAGCCCAGGATCTGGGGGCTATTCTTGGCGGAGGGGGTTTCCACTCGGGGAAGGTTTTGGGGTTTCCTCTTGGGTTTGATGTGGGGGCTCATGCCGTCGTCACCGGCGTTCAAGACGACAATTTAACTTTCAAAGACGACGGTTCAACCGAACAGGGATATTTTGGACAGGTTGAAGTGGGTCTCCCGGCCAGAATCAATCTCCTGGCCCGAGGTGGACAAGTCGCCGACGGGGACATGTTGGGCGGCGGGATTTCCCTCGGAATATTAAAATCCGACGTCCCAGGACTTCCGTCTCTTTCCGTTTCCGCTCTTTATAACCAATTGGACCACGACTATTTGGACGCCAAAACTTATTCGGTGAACGCGGCTCTTTCAATCGAATTCCCGCTCATCGATCCTTACATTGGAGCCGGATATGACTACACAACTTTGGATCCAACAGCAAAAGCCTTTGCAGAAACGCCGGCCTCTGTCGATCGGAGCCTGGAAGGGAAATCAAGCGGGTACCGGGTGGAAGTGGGGGCTAATTTGCACCTCCTCCCATTTACTTACCTTACGCTCGCAGCCGGCCTCGCCAATGGACAAGAACTTTATCACGCTGCCGCGGGCGTTCGTTTCTAAATATTTTATAGAAGAAGGGGTTATTTGTGGACGACAAACATTTTCAAGAATGGACTGAAATTTTGGGCGAGCTTCGTTCCTCTCGGCTTGAGGAAGTGGGCCGGCGATCCGCGGACAAAGCCATTCCCTTTAATCCCGAAAATCTATTTAAAATCTACGCAACGCATTTTAACGTCTTGCTCTCCAAATGGTGGGATCTTGAAAAACAGTCTTGGGAAAATTCCCCCCCGGCAGACCTGAAGCTCGGAGTGGACACACTCAAAAACGAGCTGGAGTCTCTTCTCGACCTGGAGCTTGAAAAAATTCAGGAAGAGATAGATGAAGTCCGGGAAACCGAAACCTCTTGGCATCCCGATGAGTTTGAATCCGCCAAAAAGAATTTTCAAAAGATCGCGCACGATTATGTGTCCAATTATTCGTTGAAAATTGAAATCTTGGGAGGCAAATCGAAAAAAGATGTCGCCGTAGGTACCGTTGTTAGGCCAAAAATCTCCGGAAGACCCGCGGGCGGATCATCGGCCGGCGCCGGGGGAATATGGTTGTTGTTTATGTTCCTTATCGGCATCCTCTTAGGAGCCGCCCCCACCGTATACTACTGGGATTTAGCGCGCAAAAACGAAGAAAAACTGGATGAAGAATTGGCCAAATTATCTTTGGAGAAAAAAGGGGTTTTATCCAAACTGGCCGTTCTGCAGGAAGCCTACAGAGAATTGGCGCATGGAAAAACTCAAAATATCCCGGAGCTTCAAAACACGATTGGCCCCATCCGGCGTTCGTTTGCCAAAAGCAGAGAACAGCTCGAGCGGGATTACGTGAAGAAACAAACGGAGTTTCTTAAAAGGATTCCAGCCGGAGACCGCCAGGACAAATCGCTAAAAGCACTGAAGGAAGCCACTAATAAAGAACGTCAAGCCTTGCTTGCCGCAGAAGAGCGTCAATTGGAACCGCTTCTAAATGAACTTCGAAAGCACCAGCAGATTTTGGAAGGTTTAGAATAAATTATCGGCAGACAGGCCCTTTTATCCGCCCCACCAGCTTGCCGTTGGAATTAAATAAGTAAGCGCATTCCGCCCCCGGTGTTCCCAGATGAGAAATTCCCCTTCGATAAACGATCAAATAACCCCGGTAGGAACCGGAAGCGACAAGGGTATCCAATATGGATCCTTTCAAGAGGAACCGCGGCTTCCCTCCATTGGCGGATATCACGGAAATATCAGATTCCGTTTCCCCATCTTTTTTTAAAGCCTGAAAAAAAACCCGCCCGCCGTCGTTCGAGAAAAGAAGAGTAAAGCAGCTTTCCACGACCGCAATTTTTTTCTTCTTTTCCCGTTTAATATCGAATATCCATATTTCCGCGGGACCGCTTTCCTTTTCAACTTGAAAAAAAGCGACCTTCCGACCGTCGGGAGAAATGACCGCTTCATGAATGTTATTTCCCCGCACGATGGTTTGGGTTTCTCCCCCTTTCATCACCATCACGCGGTCAGGAAACACTGTTATTTGAGTCCCATCCCGGCCTTCTTCCTGCGGCCCGAACCAATTTTCAGAGGGAACGGAGACCCCCGGAACCAATTTCTCATTTTTAAAAAAATTAATCGCAGACGTGAGCCATCCTTCCCGGCCTGAGATATTGGTTCTATCGAGATTGTCGGCCACGGCCTTGGATATTTTCTCGATGATAGGGGTCATTTCCTTCACGACTTTCTTGCTGGACAGGTCCGCGTTCACAACGGCGTCATGAATAATCTTGTTGTATTGAATGCGCTCTTCCTCACGCTGAGTGGAATAAAGCTTATTCAGATAGTAAGAGATTTCTTTATAGGAAGGAGTTTCATCGAGAACATTCTTTTCTTGAGCCGAAAGAGAAAAACCGGATGATAGAAGAAAAACCGCAAAAAAAACTTTAATGATGGATGAGAAAAATGTTTTCAAGACGCTGAACAAAGGGTTTTTGATTTAAAAAGCTGAGAAAGAAATTTTTTGGTATTGGGCGCTTTATTTCCGTCAACGATAAGTTCTTTATAAAGAGTCATCAAGTCGTCATAGGTATCCACGTCATAGTGCGCGGGTAAAACTTTCAGCGCGTAGCCATATTTTTGGGCGTTATGCGTGGCTCGTTCAAAGATCTGGTCTGAGGACCAGCTGACGTCTTCAAAAAGACGAAGACACGGGCGCGACAATCCCACCAAATAATACCCGCCGTTGACCGCCGGCCCCAGCACCACGTCTGAATCGGAAAGCGCGTTAAAAGCTTGTTCAATATAATCGGCCGGCAGATTCGGAGAATCGGAACCGAGGACCACAACCTGTTTGGCTCCCCGGCCAAACGCCACTCCAAAGGCGTGAATGAGCCTTTCCCCCAAGCTCCGCCCTTCTTGATGAAAAATATCCGGGGATGTCTTATGTCCGAGCCAAGACAAATCGGAGGCTTTGGGATGCGGCTGATATGCCACTTGGATTTTTATTTGAGAGGAAATCTGGAAGGAGTTTTTTAAGACGTCGCCGACAAAACATTTATATAGGCCCGCCGCTTCAAGCCCGGTGAGGTGCGGAATAAGGCGGGTCTTCACATCGCCAGGAATGGGAGCCTTTACGAAAATTATTAAATTTCTTTTGACCGCCGTTAAAGTCGCCGTCGTAACTGTCATTGATTTTTATTTTAACAAATCAGTTCATTCGATTTGAAAATAAAATTATTGGGGGGAGGATAACGGATTGGTTTCAGGCTCGGCAGTCTCTGGAATCGGGACGGGTTGGGATTTTTTCACTTTAACCAATTCATAAATGGGAACGGGTTTCGCGAATCCCGTCAAATGGCGCTCTTCCCAAGGAATCACATCAATA
>JAKLIS010000016.1 GCA_022709485.1 Elusimicrobiota bacterium
CATAAAGCAAGTCCGAACCCTTCAACAGATATGTTAACGAGGATTTCTCTTTCACTGGATCACCGAGAGCCTCCTTCAACAGCGATCTCAAGTTGTTCTGAAATTTTTTAAATCCCGGTTGCGTTCGGTAAAGCGTTCCTTCTTGCAACCCCAGCTGTGCCGGGCTGGAGACAAGGGATTTTTTGTGCCCGATAACATAGACTTGAAACTCCTCCTCGTGGCTCTTCACGTTTTTGAAAATCTGCCCCAGCCGCAGTGTCCGGGTTTTTCCTTTAAGGTCATGATCCACGCCGTCCATAGTGAGCATCCACAAACGGTCGGCTTCCCGGTGGTAAGCCAAAAGCCCCAGCGCGGCGTTGTTTTCTATGAAGTGCTCGGAACTCAACCGATTCACATCGATGTCCGAATAAAGCTTCCCGAGCGTGGGGTTGTCATGCCGTTTGATGAGATCGATCAAAACATCCAGCTCCCACTGGTCAAAGACGTCTTTTTGAACCAACCCAAGACCGCGAATTATCGCCAACCCTTTTTCAATATGCTCTTCCCGGAACTGGCGGGCCGCATCCACCGTTCCATTGCCCTCTTTTATTTGAGAGGTTGTCACCTTGGGCAGCCGGGTATCCGCGTTCCCGATGTCGTGCAGAAGGGCGGCCACAAGACCCAATTTCAAGAGCCGCTCGTCGTGAACTCCATCCTCGAACATCAGATCCGCCATAATCGAGACGACATGCGGCACATGGAGGAGCGGGCTCACATCCTGCCCCCGCACGTAATGAGGCAGAACCTCAATATAGAGCTTCCTCAACAATTGCATGACATCGGTGTATCCCTTTTGTTCTAGATTGCGAAATAAGGCCGTCATCAATTCATTGGCCCTTTGGTTTTGAGAAGGCAATGTTTCTCTCATAGACTCTATCTGCTCCTGGTTTAATGCTGTTTTCTTATTAGCAAGCAGGCGCTCGTTTCTCTCATGAACGGCGTTTTGAAAATTTTCCCTAACCAGGCGTTCTGTGGCACTTTCAAAATCAGGAACGTTCGTCGCTTGAATGACGACGCTTTCCAGGCGCTGGAAAAACCTCGCGATTTTCTCCAGAGCAACCGTTTCCTTTTGAAGGGACTCCTCCGATTTAATTTTTGCCAGGCGCGCTTGTATGGCTTCCTTTACCTTCGTCCTGACATCAGGAGAAAAAAGCCCCCCTTGATTTCTTAAAGCGATGATGGCAGCGCCGCGGACGCCGGCGTCAGAATCAGATAACGCTTGATTAAGAACCTTCGCAATTTTCTCCATCGTCCCTTGGTCGGAGCGCGGCGATAGCCCCAGCGAACAGATTTGCGCCCGCCGATCTTTGAACGGCCCCGTCTTTAAAATGCCGTCCAGTAATTTTTGAACAATCGCGTAGGCTGATCGGCTGGTATAGGCTGTCTCATCGATAAAACCATATTGGTAAAAAATTGTTCTGTCCGCTTTGTGCCCCTCCCAAAACAAATCAACCACTTCCCGGTGCAGATGAAGATTAAACGCAAATTTCGCGATCCGATTCTCCAGAGTATCGAACTCGAGCTCCCGCTGCAGATCAATCGCAATCCCGTCAGCCGACAGCATCCAGAGATAATCCGCCTGCCATAAAATAATCATCAACCGGTCCTCGCTGGGGAACAGCCATTTTTTGTTGACTTCTTCCTCCATCAAAGGAATTTTAGAGTAATCGTGGCGGCCCACCAGATCCGCGATAACGGCGATGTCGATTCCATTAAAAATGGTTCGGCCCGCGGCTTTGTTGGCTTGCTCTAGTATCACCGGCGTCAGATCTCGGCCGATTTTCATGTGTTCCAACCGGGAATCAATGCCCCTTTTTCTTAAACTGGGCTGTTCTTCAGGCGGGGCTTTGGCTATTGCTTCTTCCGTGATCTTCGGCAAAACGGCGTCGCCGATTCCGGCGTCATGAAGAAGGGCCGCAGCAAGGAGCCGCTTCATCTCAACAGGACTCAAATTCTCCCCGATGCCGATCTGAGCGGCAAAATTGGCCACATGCGCGATGTGATGAACCGGACTTTGAAGCTGGCCCTTGACCAGCCACGGCATAATCAAAGGAAAAAGCTGATTGATTATCTCGATCCCCTCCTTATAGCGGCCCTCCAGATGGACACAGGCCTCATTCAGCGCTTTACCGGACAGCCGGATTTCATTTCTGAACACTCGCCTTGGACGCTTTAGAACCGATATCAGCCTATCCATCTTTATTTTCTCACGCGGATCATGATTGGATGATTCGTATTTCTTTTTCTGCCCCTCCAAAGCCTTTCTGACTTTGTTTTGGAACTCCGGCAGAGCCGAGTCAACCGCCTTCCACAATTGATCGTTGTTTTTCCGGAATTTTTTGATCAGCTTCCAGGCGGCCCACGCAATTCCCATCGCTCCGAGTGCATACGAGGCGTATTGCACCGCCTCCATCGCGTTTTTCCCGGCCGCCCATCCTGGAACGGCAGCCACCGTCACCGCAGCAATCGCGCCGTTAGGGGTAAATGACAGGCGCCACCACTGCATCCCTATCCGAACGCCGGACCGCAGAGGCTTCTCAGTGTATGCCTGAACCGCGGACCAAAAATTTTTCAGCGCCGAAAGCGGCGGGGCAACGCGGGGAGTCAGGAACACTGCCTCGCCTGAAAAAAGCCGATCCAAAGGCGTCTTTTTCTGCATGAAAACTTTGAGATAACCCGGCTGGGATGAAACCGCTGTGTTCGTAATTCTGGGAACCACCTCCACGACAGCCGCCCCGGCATTCATCAGGTGTTTTTGAATTCCCGGGGCGTGAAAACCGCCCGTCACCAAAACCGCCACCCGGGCGTCGCGTTCGGCCATTGCGATTAGAAATTTCCGGCTCATCGCCTCATCCCGGGCTTCCGCCTGTTCATAAAACCTTTTGTACGGATGAATGTTTAGCGTATCGATAGTTTTATTCATCTTGTATTGATGCCATTCCGGCGCCGTCAAAGAGAAATCAAACAGCTTCTTGGTTAAATAATACTGCTGATCCGTTTTTATTAACCGTCGCTCGGCCGGCGTTTTGGACAGTTGGTCAAATAGACGTTTTTCGGTTTCGTCTATTTCGTGGATGGTGCGGCCCATGTCGATTTGAGCGGCCAACGCGATGTATCGCCTGTAGCATTTCATATTCGAGTACGCTTCCTCTGCTATCCCCGCCTGAGCGCAAAGGGACAGCAAATACCCGTAATAATCATCGCCGGAAAGGCGATGGAGCCGAAAGGCCATGGTTTTTGAGAGAAGTTCCTCTCTATCTTTTCTTTTCAGACGGGCCGACAACTGATCAAAAAGATCCGACCGTTCGGCCTCCACCCGGTCGAAGGGCAACCTCTTCTCGAGCTCCAAAGCCTCAAGGAACCGGCCCATATCCGGAGGGGGAGAACCGTCCAGCTGTTCAGCCAAAGATTTAACGTATTCGCCCAAAGATACTTCCCCCCGGCGGTAGTTCTCCGTCATTTGGTCAAACTGTTTTAATTCTTTATTGAAAGCAGTGCTCTTTTCAATCGCCAGATATCTCAATTTTTCCAATAGTTCATTTTGATCCAATTGGCGGCTTGTAGTGCTTTTCTGATAGGCGGCCACGTTGGCGTTGTAGTGGTCCTTGTCGTCAATGCCAATAAGGGGCGGAACAGCGCGGGGATGGGTGAAGGCGGTGTAAACGGGGCCTGATATCTTTTTCTCCATTAAAAGATAATCCGCGGCAAGGCGGGTGGTCTCTTTACTGTAAATATTTTTCAGCTCCTCCAGCTGGAGAGGCTCAAAAGCTCCTTCCAAACCGATCAAGTCAACCGGGTATTTACCCAGCAACGTTTTCAGAATCCCGCTGATATTTGATTGAGCTTCTTCATTTTGATGAACATCTTGAATGTGAATAACAACGGAATCAATAGCACCGGAGGAGGGGTATTTAACTCTGCGGGAGGCTCCGAACTGATCAGGAATGCTGGCGGCGATTTCGTTCAGAAAATCACTGCTTAGGGGAACAGGGTGGGAAGTCCAAGGCTTGAGAGGAAGCGGATAAGCATTGATACAATTGGAGACAAGAAAAGAAATTGTGACAAAAATAGAAAACGCATTCGAAGCCCTGTTTTTTTTCATAACAACCTCCACGTGCGCTGCCAAGGCTTATTTTATGCCCCCTGTCTTAAGTTATCATTAAATTCATGTAACAAACCCGTAACACGCATGCCTAAGTTCTCGTTGTCAATGCAACACATCGACGGTTGAAAAGAGACAGGTAAGGGCATGAAGTGGAATTTTGGCCGGTCTCCGCAAACAGAAGAAACCACCGGAAAAAAGGGGCTGTTTTTCGAGGGAGTCCCCGCAAGAGGGGTCGGCCCGCCCCATGAAAGACAATGGTAAATCGGTTATTATTAGGCGTGGTTTGTGGCTATCTGGGCCGCGTTGAGAATGAATGAAAGAGAAGTGTGGACCCACCCTTCTCCTAAGTTAATTAAAATCGCCATTATTCTGGCCAGCCGTTCGCTAGCCGTGAAGGGAACCGCGTGCCGGGACACAACAAAAATTTGCCCCCCATCGAATTTATTTTTATTCAGCAGCTGAATGGCCGGGATTTGGCGGATGGCTTTATGGCCGAGGACATCATCGTAACTGTACAAGCCCGCAGCATCGGCCATCAGTTCGGTTAATTTAATAAGAACAACTCCATGAGATGCCTTATCGAATTCCTCAATCTTAACTTCCGCACCAGCATCTTCTTCGAAAATTCCAATGACGACCTGCCCTTTTCGGTCACATTTTGACTCCACCTGCGTAAAATCATCCCACTCTTCGGCCGATTTAATATGAACGATAATAACCGCGGGGTCCCTCCATTCCGAGGCGTGCAAAAGTGAATTTAAGGCTTTCGAAAAATTCGAGGTAAGTTTTCGTTTCATCTCTTTCGAATAATGAACAATATGGCTCAACATCACCGATCTTCCCAGTTTTTCGTTCACATAAAATCGTTTGTCGAATGCCTTTCCGATATCATGGATGGCAGGTTTTTTGTACGAAAGTTCAAATAAGATGGCCTCGACATGGGGAGAAATTTTTTCCCCCGTATTCCACGCCGATTCAATCCGGCGCTCAATCGTTCTCACTTCCCGGGTCAATTCAAATGTTTTTAAACGAACCAGAAAAGTTAGAACCACGTTTCCAATTAAATGAGGGCCGGTAATTAACACCCAAATCGGGGCCAGTGTGGAAATGGACAAATGTGAAAAAAGGGCCAATGGGATAATCCCCGCTGATGCCAAAACAGCGGCTCCAGCGAAAGGCAAAAAAGCTTTATGAGGTGAACCTTTGAATTGCCAAAAAAATTTGAGTTGCCATCGCTGAATGTTTTTATTCCAGACATAAACTCCACCCGCCAAGTGAAAGAGCGCCAGAAGAAGAATACTGACCATCGCGGCTTGAGATGTAAAACCGAAATTCCACAGTGCTAGAAAAGTGACCGTCCCTTCCGTCACTGCAGCCGCTGATGAGGTGATCCGAAAAGCCCAAATATGCCTAAGGCCCAAACGTTCAAGAAAGAAAAGAATCGGCAGCCATAATATTCCAATTGTCCCGGGGTTAACCATTCCATCTTTTTCACCCGCGGGCTGGTTCATCGCTTGCCTAATTTCGTTCAATCTTTGCAATGCGGCTTCAAGCGGGATAGCCTTTCCCTGGAGCATCACCGCGGAATCCTGCGTATTAAATGCCTGGTGCAAGTTTAAGAGAAGATCCTTTAGTTCTTCAAAAAAGGGCGGTTTGGGTTCGCCCATTTCAGCCAATTCTGCCGTTAGAATTTCCTCAAATTTATTGTTGACCCCGCTTAACTTCTCCCTCACCCGCTCCATTGCGTTCAAAAGAGGTCTGTATTCAGGACGAATTGTGGCCGAGGCCTGTGCGCCGAACCTGTTGTCATTTACATATGCCGCATAACCAGCAGGTCTTTCTCTGGTCAGTTGCTGAACCCAACTCAACGTTGCCGAATCGGATATCCCATGGTCACTACTCAAATAATCGAAATAAGGTGAGAACCGGGTCGGTGAAGAAGCGTACATTCCTCCCGATTCCCAGGGAATCATATCGCTGACCGGCCAGTGGCGGAGAAAATATTTTACAGTTTTCATCAGAACTTCCATGGCCGACTCAAAAGGGGTGTCCTGTAGGATTCTTTTATAATTATTGGTGGTTTTTCCAAATTCCCCGCAAACCGGGATCTCTTCGCCGGAGAATTGCACTTTATTCAGTCTGATGGATTCAAGATTGGGGGCTGGGGCATTGGGTGAATGGGTGAAACCCTCAATATACAAATTCAATAATTCATTCTTTAGGTGACCATTCGGCTCAATAATTCCGGCCCGGGTCAAATCGTCCAAAAATTCAGCGGCCATACTGAGAAGCAAAGCAATAGAAGCTTCCGTGTCGCGTTGAGGAGCTATATCGTTAAAACTGTCTTTCAGTGAATCAAAATCCCCGAAGTCTCCCAAACGCCCGGAATTAATATCCGTATTGTTTAAGAAAAATAAATAACTTTCAGCCAGATCGGGTGTTTTTTCCCCCAAACGCATGTGGAGGAAACGGCCGGCGCCTAACAAGACAAGCACTTTCCCCATCGCCACAAGAGCGAAGTGATTGTTGCCAAGCCCGAGGAAAAAGCGCCTTAAATAATTTTCCAATTGCCCTTCGGCTTTTAATTTCCCCAGTAAACTCTTCTCCGGACTCAAACGAAATTCTTCCATGGCTTCAGCGAGCCGGAGAGAAGGGCCATTTTCATCGTCCTCCGTCAAGCGAACGTCTCCCGCAACGACTTCTTCTCCGGAAGGCGGCTCTCCTAAAATAAACTGCGCTCGGGTGTCGTAAATCGGGCGCCCGCCCAGTTCCGCCATTTTCTTTTCCCCATGAATTGTTTCGGCGCCGAACAATTTCAATTGCGTTCCCCTGGGGGAAGGGAAGCCTGGCTGATACCTGGTTCTTAAGAAAATTCCGGGCCTTTGGATAAACTCCGTCACACCTATTTGTTTTGTTATTCCATTCTCTTCCAATTCCAAAAGAACCCTGGGATTTAGATTTTTGCCCGTTATTTCCGACACCCGATGCGTAAATGAATCAGGCATGGACGTGACAGTCAAACTTTTATCCTCGTTAATGGTGACGATGTTTTCATTCTCCACAAACCGGTGAAGTTTGGGTTTGGCGGTGCCCAGCCCTTTAAAATCAAGCCGAGCGGGGAAATAACCAAATTCCCGGCCTTGGATAAAAGCTTCCAAAAATTCCTGAGGGGATTTTAATGGCATTCGAATTCCTTGGGAAGATGTCGTCTTAACACCTCCTCCCACTCCAAAGAAAAAGGCCAGCCGTCCCACCAAATGGGGGAAGGTCCAGGCGGTCAGTTGGGCGGGCAAACCCTCTTCCCCGCGCAATTGTTCAAGGCCTAACCGTTTGCGGTAATCTTCCGCCGACAATTTGCGGATTTTCACTTTTATGGAAATATTATCCGCTGTTTTGTCCAATTCCTTTTTTCTTATGAGGGTAACAAGTCTATCCAGGTTGCGAATGTTTCCGTGAGATTCAATAATTTTTTTCCATTCGTCTTGAATTTTTCCAATTTGGGGATTCCCCGGATTTTTACTTGCCCACTCATCCCACATGGCCTGAACGCCGCGATACCAAACATGAGGCCTGATGACATTATTTAAATTTTTCTTTTTTACTAGCGCCTCCAATTCCTTAAAGGACATTCCCAGCCTTTTAAGTTCTTGGTCAAGGACCCGATCTTGAATGTCATGAAGTTTTTGGAGAAGAAGTTTTGTGGTGCTGGAAGGCAGGCTATTGATACTGCCTTCTTCTTTGGGTAATTCCATCATCGAAAATTTTATATCAAGATAATCCCCCAATTCTTGATACATCTTAAACCAATGAGCCATGTGGACATGAAATCCATAAGTGTCGTGCTGAAAGGGTCCCCTAGGATAATTTTGCCACCGGAGCGCTCCCAAGGATGGTTTATGGACCTCATAATATTCACCCCAGTGAATATTATCGGCCAAAATCAAAAGCCAAAAGGGAACCACCTTAATAAACTCATCATCGGATAGGGAAATCACGTTTTCAAATGTCCGGTTGGTATAGGCAAGCCATTCGTAAAATTCAGGCACATTTTTTTCCTTCAAGATCCAAATCAGGGATTTCAGAGTGGTGACGCTAATGGTTTGAGAATACTCATAATTTCGAGTCAACGTTAGAGATGGAAAACCCGGGAGATCCTGAAATATTTGAAAAAATGGATCTAAATGGTTTACCGACGGAGAAAAATAGTTGTATCTATCCCTTGGTTTCACCCATTCTTTCAGATCAGGGACTGCCTGACCGTTGAGCATTTGCTCTTCAACCGAAACAGTTTCATAAATATCTCCCACCATAGGGATAATGGATCGGCCATCCTCCAACAAAAGGGGAGGAGTCACAGCGCCATAAAGCCCAGAATCTTTTGTTTGGGGATGGGTCCACCCAAATTTGGCATCGATTGAAACAAAAACATTCATCGGAATGGGTGAAACAATCGGAGAATCGGGAGAAGAAACATCGGCCAGTTCATTTCCCCACGCCTCGAGGGCCTCCTGGGGCGTTTTGGGCAAAGGCCGAGGGGATCTTCGGGATGACCCGCGGAAAATAGTCATCAGAAAAACAAACAACCCGCTCAAAATAAGAACCGGCCAGTAACGAGGCTCGGGGTTTGCCAGAATTGTTTGAGTAGATTCGAAAGCTCCAGAGGATATGGCGGCCAGTCCCAAGGGCAAAACCGAGTTCATAGAAAAGTCGCCCCAGGGGAAAGGCGGATCTTCTGGCCTATCATCCTCGTTGGAATGGATTCCCAGCATTCTCTTTAATTCCTTGATGAAGTTTTGCCGAGTTGTTGCTTGGAGGTAAGGCCTCACCCCGAAGTAATCGATTTCTTCATCGGTTCCCTTGTTGGCAAACCATGATCCCACAAAGGTGAAAAGGTCATTGCTATTATGGACCAGCATGGGAACAACCATCAGCTCATTTCGATTCCAGCGGGCGGCGGCATTGCGAACATAACGGAGATCCTTCAACGGGTCGATTTCTTCCCCTCGTTTCTGAACAAAATGGTGGCTTATATAATGGAGCACATTCATAAGCAGTTGCCGCAAATAAATGTCGATTCTTTCCTGGGAGCCAACTGGTGACCCGACCGCCCGTCTTTCCGCCAAATGTAATATGTCGGTATCGCGGTAATTAATTTTTTCCGGGTTCAGGCTCATCTCGTCTTTACCGATTTTGAAATTTTGCTGTTCCAGTTTATGGATAAGGCCAGAGGAAGCTCCCCTGAAAAAATACACCACCGGCTTTTCCTTTCGGCTTTGCTCCTCCATCAGGGCAAATTGTTGTTTGTAACGGCTCCGTATCATTCGAGCCGCCACCTCAACGGCGGTGTCCATCCCAGATAGAAAAATTGAAAAGTTCCTACTATTTTTTAAGGGAGAGAAAACGGATTGTTGGCCGGAAGGTTCCTTCAAAACCTGGGGAGTTAAAGCCGCATTAACGGAAAGATTTTTTCCTTCCATTGAAAAATGGTTCATGGCCCATTCTTCAAAAGTTGTGGGAGTGAGTTTGATTTCAACTTTTCGTTTGTTGGCCCACCGAAATAACATGGTCCAGAAAGGGGGATGATTTTGAAGATCCTCTTCGGTTAATTCCCCGCGGGCGGCTTTTTCTGTGTGAAGAAGAGCACGTTGAGTCATATGATTGAATCCCATCCGCATATAATCTTCCAGGGATGGATCCGCCCAATGAATAACAGGGGGCTGTTCCACGTCCTGACTTAAACTCACATCCATGACGTTCATGGGGCTTCCAAATTGCTGATA
The DNA here is from genome assembly GCA_022709485.1 of Elusimicrobiota bacterium. Classification (GTDB taxonomy): domain Bacteria; phylum Elusimicrobiota; class Elusimicrobia; order F11; family F11; genus JAKLIS01. Next base: position 9,925 of record JAKLIS010000016.1, read on the forward strand.
ATCAAAAGCGGGCCCTAAATAATCAAGGACGACGGAAAGTCCTTTAAATTTCTTGTAGGCCTTATCCAATTGTTTTTCCAAGGCCTCGAGCTTATCGGAATCCACAAAAGTGAGGTCGACGGGGATGATGGTTCCTTCAGGGGAACCCCCGGGCCTATTTTTCCCTTGACCGCGTGCCCGAGCGGCCGCCACAATCGGGAATCCCGTGAGAGTTATTATCCAATTGCGGGTAAGGGCGTAAATGACCAGGCAAACCACGGCGGTGAGACCTCCCAAAACCCACGGGTTTCTAAATAATTCCCAAAGATTGATTTTTTGATGGAATTGAAATTCCTTTTTCACATCTCCCTTCACCGGATCCACTTCCCAACCCAGTTGGGTGCCTTGCACTGTGAGGGACACTTTTTTGGGGGAATAATTTATTTTCTCAGGATCAATTCTTTCCCCGGCCAAACGTTTCAGAATTTTGGCCACTTGAGGCTTGGTGGCTCGGCCCAGAGACACCCAAATTTTTCTTAAGGCCCCCATCATGGCCAAATGAATAACGACCACTCTTCCCCACGCGGGAGGCGCCATGAAAAGCTTTTGCCCTTGAACCAGTTTCTCCAAAGGAGTTTTATCTTGAGTAAACACGTTGAGGTAATTGGAACCGGATTCAATGTTGGCTTGGGTCAAACGGGGAACAACCGGGATAACGGTGAACCCCTTCTCAACCAGTTTTTTCTCAATCCCCGGAGCGTGAAAACCCCCAGTCACCAAGACGGCATTTTTTATATCGGGGGCCTTCATCGCGTTTATGACGTTGGCGGCCATGCGATCATCACGAGTCTGGGCTTCCAAATAAAATTGTTCGAATGAAGCCAGGTTCGGGATTGGGACGAGAAAACGGGCTTTGGTTTCCTCGAATTTTTTCCATTCATCAGGCGTAAGAGAGAATTCCGACAGTTTCTTGGCCAGATTCAGAAAATGGCTTAATTGGGTCAATCTCTTTTCTTGGGGAGTGGTTGCCAACTTAGAATATCCGGCATCCTCCACCTCTTGAAGTTCTTTCAATAATTGATCCGGGTTAAGGCGGTTACAGGCCAGGATATAATTGATGTAATTTTCCAGGGCAGGGAAGCGGCTGATATTTATACCGGCCCTTTTGGAGAGATTTAACAAGAACTTAATGAAATCTTCTTCGCTCACCGTCCCGATTTTTAATTCCGTAGCGGCGGAGAGCAAATTCGTCATGGTCTTTTCATTAAATCGACGTGAAAGTTGGAGGATGATTTCCGCGCGCTCCGATTCCACGCGGGGCAAATTAAGATGTGTTTCCAAGTCCTGCGCTTGAATAAATTGACGGACTTCAGGGCCCAGGGGGAGAGATTGCTTGGCCAAAATTTGGGCGTATTCGCCGGTTGTTTTTCGCCCCTGATGAAAAAGCTGAATGCCGGTGTCAAAAGCCCGAAGAGCGGGATTAAAGAGTTTCTCCTTTTGGCGGTCTAGTTGAACGAATGTCTTTTCCCAAAATTTTTTAAAACTCTCTTCCATGGAGGCTGAAATCCGAAAGGCGTGGACGTTTCGACCGTAATGAATTTTATCGTCCACCCCAATGAATTTTGGCGCGGGGCTGGGCATGGTGAGAGCCGCGTGGATTGCTCCGGATATTTGTTTTTCTTTGAGCGCGATATCCGCGACGAAGTGAATGATTTGAGATTCAGGAAAATTTCGAAAATTCGAGACATCGATGGCACTGAAAGCCCCTTCCAAGGCCACCAAGTCAATTCTTTTTTCCGTGGATAAATCCTTAATCATATGGCTGATGTTGGATTGAGCTTCGATGTTCATGTGAACGTCTTGGATGTGAAAAATCGTTTTGCCGTTGGGGTTTACCGGTTTTTCGACGCCGCGGATGGTGCCCCATTTATAGGAAACCATTTTGGGAGAAAAGTTAAAGGAAGTGGGTTTGGGGAGTGGATTTTTAAGAACCAAGGTGGCCAAAATCTGATGTGTTTTATTTCTTTCCAACCAGAAATTTGTTTCCAGTTTATACGGCCACACACAGCTTACCGATAAGAAAACGGAAGCCAAAGCGAGTGTGGCTGTGCTGTGCAATCTCCAATTCTTCATTTGGTTAAAGACCCTGGAAAATAGTTTACGTCAGCTGGTCTTAAGATTTTCTTAAGAAGTTGGAACAATCTTGTAAAAAAAGGCTACCGGAATAGAGAGAGGATTTTTCGGGGGGTAAATGAGCAGAGGGTCAGGGTGAATTTGACCGGTTTAGTTAAAGTCAAGAAATCACTAGAAAAAACAGGGTTTTTCTTCGATTAGTTGGGAGTTGGCCGAGGCAATTTTTGGGGAGGGGTCGGGGAAGAAGGGGTCACCCATTAGGAGTCCCCCGTCAAGGGGTGCATAGAAATCCCACTAAAGAATTCGTCCTGCATAATTCTTCTATAAATCTGTCTTTGACTTCTGCGGCGACGCGCCCGAGTTTTCAATTA
>JAKLIS010000160.1 GCA_022709485.1 Elusimicrobiota bacterium
TTCCCCGTTCCCAGTTCCCGGTGAAAAAAAGGACTTTTTTACTGGGAACTGGGAACGGGGAACCGGGAACGTCTTATCTTCTTTTGAATCTTTCTACCGCGAAGCCGAAGTACGCGATGAAAAAATGGCTCACAACCTTCTGGGCGCGATGGCGGGCCACAAAACAAACGTGGCCGTTTTGGTGACGGGCGGCTTCCACTCGGACGGAATCAACTCTCAATTGGCCAAATCGGGTGTAACCACCATAACCTTTGTTCCCAAAATAACAAAAGTGGAAAAAGGGGATGAACCCGCGTACTTAAGTGTTTTCTCTCAGGAAAAAACTCCTTTGGAAAAACTATTTAACGGCCAAAAATTATTTTTGGCCACCCATCCCCACAAAGGGGTGGCCAGTGGCGAGGCCAGCTTTCTTACTCTCGCTTCTGATTTCTGGAAAACGAACCGCCCGCGATTTCAAGAACTCCTCCGTCAAATGGCTCCCGGCGCCATTGACGACATTGAACTCACCGATTGGGAAAAGGTGAATGATGAAATTCATTTCAATATTCATTATCGAAAGACCAATGAATCGGTCCGCTTTGGTGTCCGAATTGGAAAAGACGGGAAAATCCTTGGCGACAGCCAGGAAGCGGCCACCCCCCGATTTTGGAGTTGGACCTTAAGATTTTTTCTCCCCCTTATCCGGGTATATTTGACCGCCGCAAAAATGGCGTTTCGAAATTATCCCCACGTCTATGAATGGCCGCTCTTTTTCCCTATTCCCTTCTTCGGCCGATGGTATCGTTTCTGGCTGGTCAACGCCTTGCATCCCACCAACGATTGGACCCATTCAATGACCCGCCTCATCGGCTTGGGAATCATTGCCGAGACTTCCAACCGGGCCATCCGAGAAAGCAACATGTTGTGGTCCAGACTCCGCGCCGTGTTTACTTTGAATGTATCCATCCACAAACTTTATAACCAAATTTTTCCGGAAGCGAAATTAAGCTCCGACTTTGCGAAACAGACGAATTTTAAAATGGAAAAAGAACCCGATATCCCAAACCTCCTTTACGATGGAAGAAACCTTTGCATGGCCGCTTATCATCTCGCTACTCAAATACACCAGAGAGATGAACGAGATGTCGTCGTAGTGATGGGCAGTGGAGAACTCGCGGCAGATTTATTGATGTCTTTTTGGCAGGCTCTATATCCGCAAGAAGATTTGCGAATGATACCGTTGAATTTATCAGGCCCCTCATCCAGGCAAAAACTGACCGAACTAAGCCAATCAAAAACAAAAATCATCATCTTTGACGATTCATTTGTTACCTTAAATGCGACTCGGAAAGCACGTAAAACACTTATCGATGAATTTCATTTTGAGCCGGAACAAATGGCGTACAGCGCTCTCTTCTCATGTGGATTTGCCCGTAAATTTTTTCCCACGGACCCTTCTTTCTCAAGTTTTATTGAGAATTACGGGGAATTAGAAATCTTTAAATGGTTCGTGACGGCGATCAGAGACAAAAAAGTTATTTTTGGCTTTGAAACAGGCAATAAATGGATGGTGAGTTGGCACAATATCCGGAATTTCGCCAAATTTGCTGAAGATAATGCGGATCAGAATGAAGAAGGGAAAAAGGTAAGGGATTTTATTAGGGGAGTCTCTCAGTTGCCTTTAGAAACCCTAAACAAGCTTTTGCCAGATTTTGACACGGGCGGTTCTGAAAACCCTGAAACCCTTCTTCGAAAAAATGCCCCTGTCTATATTGGCCGTTTTTCCCCGTCAGCCACCGATCTAATAATCAAAACAATATTAAATGGAGGACTGAAGGGAGTTGAGACCGAGATTTATCCATTAATTCGGAATGAGTTCAAACCTCTGGTAGAAAAATTTTTAAGCGAACAAAAAGATCCTTCATCACCAACATCTCCACCTTCTTCTGAAACTGGGCCCCGTTTATCTTTGGCCCAACCCTGGTTGCCCCGATGGGTGAACGGGGCGCTGGGAATTCCGGCAAAGGCTTTCTGGATGGGGGAGCTTATCACCGCTTTTATTCTTTCCCCCCTTTGGGAAGAAGGGGTTTTCCGGTCTCTTTTCATCGGATATTTTGGATGGAACCCTTTTATCGTGGCCCTTGTTTTCCTTCTTCTTCATATTCCCTTCACCTTCATTTCCGCAAAGAGAGACGTTGAGACACTGAGAAAAAGCCGGGATTCGCCCCTGTCACCCAAAGAAACCCTACGTGCATTTCTGGCCTCCTTTCTAATCCGCGTTTTTCTTCAGGCTCTCGGCACTTTCCTCATCACTTGGGTGTTCACCCAGGCCCAAAGCTTCCTCTTCAATCATTATCTGGATGTGGTTCTGTCCCACGCCGGATTTAATGTTGTCCTGTTCGGATTGGGGATGCTTGCGAAATCAATGGGATGGAGAATTCCCATTTCATTTTTAAGCCTGGTTCCCAATTCCTCGGAATCAGGTGAAAATCCTGAAGCGAGAACCTTAGATTTCCGCCAGAAGAAACTTTTGGATGTCACCCATCAAACGGATTGGAATCAAGAAATGGACGAATGGTCAATTCAGGATCTCTCCTACTATCCTGAGAAAAAGGTGGATGCCTTCGGAAACCATCCCAAATGGCATTACCGGATAAGAAGGGAGGGGGTTCAACAAGACTTCTTCGTTGGGCCCAGTGACGTCCTTTTCTTATTCCCGGGGAAAAAGGCTCAAATAGGCCAACTTCGAAAGGATAAAGAAGAACAACTGAAGGAATATCACAGACGGGCGGTGCAGGCCACTCAATATCTAAGGTGGCTTAACGCCCCCCTCACCGAGGGCTTAGATGAACTGACAGACAAATCAAAAATCGGAGATGAGGTATATCCCATTGTCGATCAGGCAGCCAATGAGCTGGAAAACCTGTGGGCGGGCTACAATATGGGCCTATCAATCGAGGAATTTGACCGAATACGAACCGAGCTCTTGAAAGTATTGCCGCTGTTAAAAAGTGGCCGGTTAAAAATGTTGAAGCCGTCAGACAGATTGGGATTAATCAAGGCGTTAAGTGGCTTTCAGTCTGGTTCACCTGGGGATCCAAACGAAGACATCCCTCTAATGATCGGAACATATCAAAGGTTGCTGGATTACCAAAACTATCATTGGAAAACCCGCCTGGCCTGGAAAAAAAGGCGGGCGCCCAAACTCAACCTTTCTCAAGAACCCAAATTCTCCTCGTTTCACGCCAACCGATGGATCGCCAGCTGGCTGAAGGGAAACTTTCTGGGCGGGAGATCTTTCCTTCAAATTCTCGACATCGGGGCCAACTTAAGCGTGCTGTGGCGAATCGCTGGTCAATTATGGTCCCACTCAAAACACAAGGAATCAATTGTGGATCTTGACCGGGATAAATCAATTTTTGATGGGGCTCCCAATCCTCGAAAAGTTATGGCGGACATCACAAAAATCGATGACCAAGGGATGCCTCTCATTGATGATGTCTCTGATCTAGATATCTTGGATGAACTCCTCAAAAAACCCCACCAATTCAACGTGGTGGTGGCCAGTTTTGTGCTTCATAACTTTAAGGGATTGGACATCAAACGGGCTATGATCGCGATGGACCAATTATTGGCGGAACCCCCACCGGCCTCCGATGAAACCCCATTAGAAAACAGGATTCCAGAGTTGCCCCTCCTCATGGTCGCCACCAGGGAAAGTACTCCCATTCTGGGCTCTCCCTTCCACGCCTCCCTCCTGAAATGTGGTTATGTTCCCCTGGTGCAACCAACTACCCTTTCCGCCCAACTCACCGACGCCGCGCGAAATAGGCTCCTTCAATCATTGGGCTCTCGGGGAGCCTCGGAATTGGAAAAATCTATTGCCCCATATCATATGGCGGTGTACGCCAAAACAAAGCCATCTCATCCGGATTCTATTCGCCAAATGCATGCCAGAGATTGGAATTTGGCCGGGGTCATCAATGGATCCAATGGTGAAAGAATACCCCAAGGCGCCGTCAACGAACTTGATCCTGAACATTTGGAAATATTAGATGCCATTGAAACACTCCAAACCTCTGATTTCCGCCCCTATTCCATAGACATCGTGTCGAGATCATCAATTCACACGCAAGAGAATTATTCGGAATTTGAAGATCGGTTGGCGTCCCTCGCCATGGATCGAGTTTTCCTATCGAGTGCGGACCAAACCCAGTTAGATCGAATTATCGATTTATGGAACGATCAAACGGTGTCCTGTCTCTCCCAAGACGATGTCCAATTTGTAATGGAAAGGCCGCTCGATGTAAAGAAAGGGATTTCAACAATAGAGGCCCGAAGGTCATTTCCGCACATCACACCCCGCTTACTAGAAGAGATAAGAGAAGAAGAACGGGTAGGTGTAAATCAAATTTACAACCAGAATTTACCCTCCGACAGGGAACACGTGGCCATTCGAAGACTAAAAGAGGAGTTGGACCAAAAGCCACTCTCTCTTTGGGACATTTATCAAAGAGAAGAAAAATACCGGAGGGCCCACCAAATGGCCCCCGTGGCCGGCGACGTCCTTC
>JAKLIS010000161.1 GCA_022709485.1 Elusimicrobiota bacterium
TTATGACGTAAGTTTTTCATTGGGGGACGGATTAAGGCCGGGATGTTTGGCCGACGCCAATGACGATGCTCAATTCGCCGAACTCAGGACGCTGGGAAATTTAACCTTGCGCGCCTGGAAATACGGATGCCAGGTGATGATTGAAGGGCCGGGCCACGTCCCTTTCGACAAAATAAAAATGAACGCCGAATTGGAAAAGAAATATTGCCACGAAGCGCCCTTTTACACATTGGGTCCCCTCGTCACGGATATCGCTCCCGGATATGATCACATTACGTCCGCTATCGGGGCCACCATGATGGGCGCGGCCGGCGGATCTCTATTGTGCTATGTGACCCCGGCGGAACATTTATCGCTGCCCAATTTAGAGGACGTTCGGCAAGGGTGCATTGCCTATAAAATAGCGGCCCATGCGGCGGATGTGGCGCGCGGCCGGCCTGGGGTCCGGGAACAAGATGACGCCATGGCCAGAGCCAGGTATTCGTTTAATTGGGAAAAACAATTTGAAAATGCCTTGGATCCTGAGCGGGCGAGATCCCGGCGCGCCTCGGACGGAGGAGAAGAAGCCACTTTCGAAGAAAATTTTTGTTCAATGTGCGGCCCTCAATTTTGCGCCATGAAACTGACGGGCGACGTCAAGCAATGTTTGGAAAGGAATGAGCCTTCACTAAAATGAAAAAAGAAGTTTTCATCAGCGTCCCGGGATCCAGCGGCAATATTGGGCCGGGGTTTGATGTCTTGGGGCTGGCCTTAACGCTTCGAAACGAATTGCGGGCGAGGATTTTGAGCCCCAAACCGGGGAAGCCTCTATTTCATTTGGCTGGAGAGGGGGCGGGCATCTTTCCGACGGACGAGCGTAATTTTATTTTCAAAATGGTGAAGAGGGTTTTTTCCCGGGCCCGGAAAAATGTTCCCACTTTGGAATTTTATTGTTTGAACCGCATCCCCCAATCCAGGGGCCTGGGATCGAGCGCCGCCGCCTGTTTATCCGGGTTATTGGCGGCCAATCGAATTTTAGGCGACCATTTTTCGCCGGAAGAAATTTTGCTCATGGCGAGCGAAGTGGAGGGACATCCGGACAACGTGGCCCCCATACTTTTAGGAGGAATTCGCACTTCCGGCCGGTTCAACGGGCAGATTTTTTCGTTTAAATGGCCGGCGCCCAAAAGCCGATTGGTGGTGGCGGTCCCCAATTTTGAACTTCCCACGAAACTTTCCCGAAAAATTTTGCCCAAACGAGTGAAAATGGAAGACGCTGTTTTCAATATTTCCGCGGTTTGCGCCATGCCAGAGGCGTTTAGAAGCCGTCCCGATTTATTGGAATATATTCTCAACGATCGTCTTCATGAACCCTATCGAGCGCGGCTGGTCCCCGGATTTCATTCGGTCAAAAAAAATGCCATTAAAGCGGGCGCATTGGGAGTGACTTTATCCGGGTCGGGTTCCAGTGTTTTGTCATTTGTGATGCCGACCCGGGTGGCCGCCGTGGGCGACGCCATGCGTAAAGGATTTGCTTCGGCAGGGAAAACCTGCCGGATCTTTAACCTATCAGTGGATAATAAAGGAGCGATAACCCAGTGAAAGAAGCGAAAAAATCCATCGTTGTAATGAAATTTGGAGGCTCATCGGTTAAAGACGTTGTTTGTCTGAAACGGGCGGCCTCCCGTGTTGTTAGTACCAAAAAAGCGGGCCACCGGGTCGTTGTGGTGGTGTCTGCCCCGGGTGATATGACGGATGAACTCATTGAACGGGCCCATGCCATAACAGATAATCCTGACGGCCGGGAATTGGATATGCTCATGGCCACCGGTGAACAGATTTCGATTGCGCTTTTATGTTTGTCCATTAAAACATTTGGAATTGATGCCATTTCGTTAACAGGGCCTCAGGCCGGCATTTGGGCCACCGATGTCCACACCAAAGCACGGATCACCAAAATTTTCCCTCACAAAGTCGTTAAAGGGCTAAATACCGGAAAAGTGGTGGTAGTGGCGGGTTTTCAGGGTCTTAATCCCGATGAGGAAATCGTCACTTTGGGACGCGGTGGGTCGGATTTAACAGCGGTGGCTTTGGCCGCGGCTCTTAACAGCGAGGTGTGCGATATTTACACAGACGTTGATGGGGTTTACACAACGGATCCCCGCATCGTCCCGGACGCCCAAAAGATTAATCAAATTTCGTATGATGCCATGCTCGAACTCGCCGGAGCAGGGTCCCAAGTGATGCAAGCGAGATCGATAGAAGTCGCAAAAAAATTCGGAGTGAAAATTCACGTGAAAACAAGCCTTAAGAATAAACCAGGAACTAGGATCATGGATGAAAAAGGGATGGAAGAACCGGTTGTTTCCGGCGTGGCCTATGACAAAAATGAGGCTCGTTTATCGGTCCGGGATGTGCCGGATCAACCGGGTGTGGCGGCCAAAATTTTCAGCGCGTTGGCCAAAGAAAGCGTCAATGTGGATATGATTATCCAATCCACCGCTCAAAATGGACTCAATGAAATATCTTTTACTGTTTCGCGCCAGGATTTGAAAAAGGCTCTCTCTGTTTTAGAGCCCATTCGCCACAAATTAGGGGCGAAGGAAGTATTTTTCGACGATAGAGTCGCCAAATTGTCCATCATCGGGGTGGGCATGCGCAGTCATTCCGGGGTGGCCGCAAAGATGTTTTCTGTGTTGGCCGATGCCGGAATCAACATTGAAATGATCTCCACCTCCGAAATCAAAGTGGCATGCGTCATCAAAGAATCAGAGGGCCAAAAGGCCGTTAAGCTTGTGCATAAAGCTTTTGGCTTAGGAAAATAATGAAGGGACGCCCGTCCTTGAAATCCAAACCCAGACGCAAGTTCAAAAATATTCCCGGACTGGCCTCTCGCGTCATTCAGCTGTTCGACACCACTTTACGCGATGGCACACAGGGAGAAGGCGTTTCAATTTCAGTTGAAGATAAACTGAAAATCGCTGAAGTTTTGGACCGGCTGGGGGTCCATTATATTGAAGGGGGATGGCCGGGTTCGAACCCCAAAGATGAACTTTTTTTCGAAAAGGCCAAAAAAGAATTAAAGCTGAAAAAGGCGAAGTTGGCGGCTTTTTCCTGTACGCGGAAAAAAGGGATCACGGCCGCTCATGATGAAAATATGAAGAGGCTTGTCGCGGCCGGCACCCCGGTTGTCTGCATCTTCGGAAAAAGCTGGGATTCGCATGTGATTCACGCCCTCCGGGCTTCTCTTCAGGAAAATCTGGATCTTATTTCCGATTCTGTTTCTTTTCTTAAATCGAAGAGAAAGGAAGTCATCTTCGACGCGGAACATTTTTTTGACGGGTATCGAGCCAATCGAGAATATGCGTTGGCTGTTGTTCGTTCGGCGGCCATAGCGGGGGCCGATAACGTCACTTTATGCGACACCAATGGAGGATTTCTTCCCAGTCAAATCCGGGAAGTGGTACGGGATGTCAGGATAACTTTTCCGGGGCTTTCCTTGGGAATCCACGTCCACAATGATTCCCATTGCGCTGTGGCCAACACTTTGGTCGCGGTGGAAGAAGGGGTCACTTTGGTTCAAGGGACGCTGAACGGCTACGGCGAACGGTGCGGTAATGCCAACCTTGGGTCGATATTGGCGAATTTAAAAATAAAAATGGGGATCCCTTGTGTCAGCGATGAGGAACTTCGATTTTTAACCGAAGCGTCTCGAACAGTTGACGAATTGGCCAATGTGGTTCCTCATGACAACACGCCTTATGTGGGGAATTCCGCGTTCGCGCATAAAGGCGGAGTTCATGTGTCGGCTGTGGAGCGTCAGGCGAGTTATGAGCATGTCGATCCGGGGCTCGTGGGGAATCGGCGCCGGATACTGATCTCCGAACTTTCAGGCAAAGCCAGCGTCACTACAAAAGCGGCAGAACTCAATTTGAACTTTGAGAAAGATTCGGACGCCGTCATCAAAATCTTGAATCTCGTTAAGCATAAGGAAAACAAAGGATTTCAATATGAAGGCGCGGAAGGATCATTCGTTTTATTAGTTGAAGAAGCACTCGGGAAAAAGCGGCCCTTTTTTGAATTAACGGGATTTAGAGTCGTTGTTGAAAAGGCCGTGGATGACAGTCGCATGGTGTCTGAAGCGACTCCCAAGGTTAAAGTCGGCAGCAAGGTGAAGCACACCGTTGGAGAAGGGGATGGCCCTGTGGACGCCCTCGATCACGCGCTTCGCCGGGCTCTCGAAGAATTTTATCCGGGACTTAAAGGGATGTCTCTCATGGACTATAAAGTGAGGGTCATCAATGCCCAGGCTGGAACAGCGGCCCGGGTGCGCGTTTTGATCAACTCCAAAGATTCCAAAGCAGAATGGGGTACGGTGGGCGTGTCGGAAAATATCATTGAAGCGTCTTGGCAGGCGCTCGTTGATGCGGTTGAGTACAAACTTTTAAAAGACGGTAACTCGCACGCCGGATCAAAAATTAAGAAAAAGAAGGGGTCTTAAACTATGGGGAGTGACATTAGGAACCGACCAGAAGGGGCATTGCTTCGCACTTACCTGTCCG
>JAKLIS010000162.1 GCA_022709485.1 Elusimicrobiota bacterium
TAATAGGCCGAATCGGAACGGGGGCTGTTTCCGGAGTTCTTTGCCAATAAAGATCTGTTGACCCAATATGCAGGTTCCAATCGGTTTCTTTTAAGCCCAGAAACACCCCCTGCCAACGAAAGGACATTTCCCCGTTCAATCGACCGCTCAAAATGCCATGAGACGCGGGATCATATTGGAGAGTTTGAAAAATGGCGGCCGCTGGGAAATTTAAGACATCTAATTGCCCCGTCCAATTTTGGCCGCCTTTTGTTTTTACCCGCATTTTTGCGAGAGCCGGTTCTTGTTCGAAAAATTTTCCCCGAATGCTGGCCTCGATTCCGGCGGAATTGAAGGTGAGAGTGCCGTCGATTCCGCTCACGGGATAAACCTGGTTCCCTTTCTCAAACTTGATCTCAGATTTTTTGATCCGGCATCCGAATGGGACTCCCAAGGCCGACATATCGATGGGTTTCATTTGGGAGTCCGATCGGGTTTCAAGCGGAACCTGGAATTTCGCTTTGTGAATAGTGATCCAAAAAAGTTTCCGATTTTGTGGGTTCCAAGAAAGATAGGCCCAGGGCTTAATGGCAACATTTAAGGTCCTTATGTTTCCTGCTATGGGGGCTGAGACGGACAGGTCGTGGATGTTAAGAGAAAAAAGGAGGCCAGGAGATATTTTTTGAAAAGACACCGTTTCCGAGAACCGTTCTTTCACTTGCCCGGAAAACCATTGAGAGGCCCATACATGAAGCCAAACGAGCCACGTCAGAAAAAGAACGCCCGTCAATGTGACAATTGGAAGGATGAAGAATTTAGAGGTTTTTCTCAGCACCCAACCAGTTTATGAACTCCTCACTGGTTTTTGAATGGGGGCCGGGCTGAAAACAAGTTTTTTGGCTTCGGCGTCATAGTCCACGTATACCTTCCCGCCGGTGGTGAGCCTCTTTGCCAGAATTTCTTCAGCCATGGGATCCTCAAGTTCTCGTTGGATAGTGCGTAGAAGGGGCCGGGCGCCATAATGGGGATCAAAACCTTTCTCAACTAAGTAATCCCTGGCCTCATCCGTCAATTCAGGCTGAATATCCTGATTTTTCAGTTTGGTTGTCACTCGTTCCAATATGAGATCCAAGATTTTGCGCGCATCTTCTTTGGTCAATGGATGGAAAACGATGATGTTGTCGATCCGGTTTAAAAATTCCGGGTTGAAATGCCTTTTCACTTCTTCCATCACGGTATCTTTCATGTTGATGTAGTCGCGTTCGGTGTCTTCCTGGGAAGCAAAACCTAATGCTTTGCCTTTCGAAATAAGCCGCGCGCCCACATTCGACGTCATAATAATGACGGTGTTTTTAAAGTTCACTTTGTGGCCGAGGTTGTCGGTCAACAGACCGTCGTCCATAATCTGAAGTAGGATATTAAAAGTATCCGGATGGGCTTTTTCGATTTCATCCAACAGAACGACGGAGTAGGGTTTTTTTCGAACCGCTTCGGTGAGTTGGCCTCCTTCTTCATAGCCCACATATCCCGGAGGCGCTCCGATGAGCCGGGAGACGGCAAACTTCTCCATATATTCCGACATGTCGATGCGAATAAGAGCGTCTTCGTTTCCAAATAAAAATTCAGCGAGAGCCCGAGCGAGCTCGGTTTTTCCCACGCCGGTCGGTCCAAGGAAAATAAAACTTCCCACCGGTTTTTTGGGATCTTTGAGGCCGGTTCGCGAACGGCGAATGGCCAAAGAGATGTTCCGAATGGCTTCTTCTTGGCCGATGATTCGTTTATGGAGTTCATCTTCCATATGAAGAAGTTTGTCGGATTCTTTCTCTGTCAACTTTGTGACAGGAACGCCCGTCCACATGGACACCACGGTGGCGATGTCCTCGCTGCTGATTTCTGGAATAGTTTCTTCCCGGCTCGCGCGCCATTTCTTTTTGGATTCTTCGAGATTTTTCCTCATCTCTTTTTCCTGGTCGCGAAGCCGGGCGGCCTTTTCATATTCCTGAGACGCGATGGCGGTGTCTTTTTGTTTCGTCATATCCTCAAGTTCCGCTTCCTTGTCTTTCAGGGTTTTGGGCATGGACGAAGTTTGAAGACGGGCACGGCTTCCCGCTTCGTCGATCAAGTCGATGGCTTTGTCCGGAAGGAATCGATCTGTGATATACCGGTCGGCAAATTCCGCCGCCGCTTTAAGCGCGTCGTCATGATATTTCACCTTATGGTGATTTTCATATTTTTCCCTGAGTCCCATTAAAATTTTGACGGTATCATCCACCGAGGGTGGCTCAACATTAATGGGTTGGAACCGCCGTTCAAGAGCGGCATCGTGTTCGATATGCCGACGATATTCGTCGAGGGTTGTGGCGCCGATGCATTGAAGTTCGCCGCGCGCCAGAGCGGGTTTGAGCATGTTTGAAGCGTCTATCGCCCCCTCGGCCGCGCCGGCGCCGATAACGGTGTGAAGCTCATCAATAAAAAGGATGATTTGGTTCTTGGCCCGGCGGATTTCTTCCATAATATTTTTGAGCCGTTGCTCAAATTCTCCGCGGTATTTGGTGCCGGCCACGACGGCGGCCAGGTCCAACGTCATGACCCGTTTTCCATGAAGAATTTCCGGGATGTCTCCGGTCGCGATTTTCTGGGCCAATCCTTCCACAATGGCGGTTTTGCCGACACCGGGATCGCCGATTAAAACAGGATTATTTTTCGTCCGGCGGGACAAAATCTGAACCAGCCGGGAAATTTCTTCTTCGCGGCCGATGACTGGATCGATTTTCTTTTCTTTGGCCATCTGAGTGAGATCCCGGCCGAATTCGTCCAAAGTGGGTGTTTTAGATTTTGACTTGGATGCGGGAGCCGTGCCGCCACCTTGCTGCTGCATTTGTTGGGGCTGACCTTCGCCCAATAATGAAATGACTTCCTCCCTGACGATGTCCAGGCGAACGCCCAAATTTTCCAAAACGCGGGCGGCCACCCCTTCCTCTTCCCGAATAAGCCCCAAAAGGAGATGCTCTGTTCCGACGTAGTTGTGCCCCATATTCTGGGCTTCTTCCACGGCGAGCTCCAAAACTTTTTTCGCTCGCGGGGTAAAAGGAATTTCTCCCAAGAGCATGACGTTGTCTCCGGTTCCGACAATTTTTTCAATTTCATTTCGAACGCGTCTTAAATCCACTCCCAAATTGGCCAAAACTTGGGCGGCAACGCCTTCTCCCAAAGCAATGAGCCCCAGGAGCAAATGCTCTGTTCCAACATAATCATGATTGAGCCGTTTCGCCTCTTCTTGAGCAATCAAGATGACACGCTGGGCTCGTTCTGTGAACCGGTTTGACATTAAATGAGTCCTCCTTGCCAGTCGGAAATTTAACGCATCTGTAGATAATTATTATGTTTAAATCACAAGTTGACAACAGAAATCTTGACGGGCCAAAGATTTTTCTTGCTCTCGGGCTTTTTAGCGTTTCATTTTTTCCCGAACAAATGCGGCCCGAAGATCCTCATCCGGCTTGTTTCGTCCATCATCGCCTGCCCGCAGCCTCACATGAGCGGGTTGAATTAAGAAAATAAGATTGGTCACCACATCCAGCGCCACACCAATCCTCATTCCCAATAAAATCCCCAGCCGCACATTGGACACATGAGACATCCCCTCACTCAAATTTAACAACCGGGCCGACTGCAGGGTTCCCAGGGAGCGCGAGATATTGTCTTCCGTCTGCATCCTGAATTTCGGACTGAAAAGAACCTCTTGGGCCTTCTTTTCTTCGCCGGCGATGGATTGAACGAACTTTCCCACTCTTTTAACCGTATTCTCCTCCGTAAGGGAGAGCGTGTTTGCGTTGGATACCTGAAAAATATGGCCCAAGGGTTGGGTGCCTTCTCCATAAAAACCGCGGAGAACAAGGCCTTGGCGGCCGCATTCATCGCTTAATTCAGCCATTCGATTTAAAGCGGTTAAGGCGGGGAGATGCATTAAGGATGATGCCCGAAGGCCTGATCCCGTGTTGGTGGGACAGGCCGTGATATAGCCGAATTCACGGTCGAAGGCAAAGGGAAGATGCTTGGCTAAATGATTTTCAGCTGCCGAGAGAACTCCCCAGGCCTTGGCGACGGCCAATCCCCCCTCAAAACAGGCCGCCCGAATATGATCTTCCTCATTTATCATGATGGACACGGTTTCGCCGGCGCTCACAATAAGGCCTTTTTCCCCGACCTGGCGAGCGTGTTCATGAGATATCAAATGGCGTTCCATCAAGAAATTTTTCTGGATGGGTTCGAGATCCGACAAGACAAATTGGTGGCTGGACTTTAATTCCGGAATGGAACCAGCGGCTTTAAAGATGTCGTTTAAAACATGATTTTGGACCTTTGCTGGCGCATTGTGGGGGAAAGGAATTCCATTCAAATTCCGCGCGAGCCGCGCCCGGGAGGAGAGAACAATCCCATTTAAGTCCTCGCTCGGCGTGGTTATCCAACTGGGAGGCGCTGAAGCCCATTTTGAGAAAGCCAAATCGCTCATTTAGAGGATCCTTCCAAGGCGCGTATCCGGTCTCTCAATT
>JAKLIS010000163.1 GCA_022709485.1 Elusimicrobiota bacterium
CGTCAATGCAAACGGCCGGGATTTTTCCATTAATATTTTCAATAAGAAGCGGTCCAAAACCATCATCGCCGCGGAGGGGATTGCCGATCCCAACGAGGACCAGTTTGCCTTTTAAGATTCCCTGGAGGACCGGGATTAATTTGTCGTGAGGGTGGTGGCGCGACGGCATGGGGCGCACAGAATTTTGATCCGATCCGATCGGCCTTGGTCTTTGACAACGGATTTCAGATTTTCATCAATGACGCCCAGATCTTGCAAACGGGCCTGATACAGAGTGGGGCTGGAAAAGGTAAGCTCGCCGATCTTTTCCGCAATCCACTTTAAATGATCCTTGCAGCCGATGATGTCCCCGCAGAGCTCGCAAAGCTGGAGCTCTTTTTTAATGGTTTCGAAGGATTCTTTCTTTCGATCAAAAAAAGAAAGTTCCCACTCCAAAGAAGTTTTAATCCCTTCATTGTTGGCGATGCAGGCGGCCTCGCAGGTGCCGCAAAAAATACACGTGTCGGAATAATGGACCATGGTGCGCGCCCCTTTCCCGTTTACCACCTCATCTTTATGCGCGATGGCGCCGGAGGGGCACACTTCCTCACAGGCCAAACATCCCACGCATTTTTGTTCGTTAAATTTGTACTGGCCCCGAAAATTCGGGTGGGGGTTAAAAGGTTTTTTGGGAAAAGGAGATGTATACGGCCCCTTGATTAGGGCCGTCACCGCTTCCAGCAATTCTCGAAGTTTGGGTAGTTTCATCCCTGTTTATCCTCGCTGTATTGATCAACGACGGTCCCTTCCCACATTTTTACGCCCGCGCGGTGGGCGCTTCGGGCCATGGCGTGGGCGGAAACGGCGTTGGTGAGAACGATAAAAAAGCTGCATAGAAGCGCCTTCACCCCGCCGGCCGAAAACCCCATGATAAGAAAGGTCCCGAGCAAAATGCTGCAAGTCCCCATTGTGACGCATTTTGTTCCGGCCTGAAGCCGAAGATAAACATCCGGCAATCGAACGATCCCAATGCATCCAAAAACGTCAAATGCAAGCCCTATGCCAATAAAAATGAGCCCAATCGTCTCAAGCATCAAGATTTCTCCCTTCCAAATACTTGCTGAAAGCCAAAACAGTTATAAAACTTTGGAGCGCCCAAGCGACGCCGATGTCCATATACCAGCCGCGGCCCGTCACGATGGTGAGGACCCCGCAAAGACCAATAATCATAATCCCCATGAGGTCGATGGCCACCAGACGATCGGTGCTGGACGGCCCTTTCACGACCCGGAAAAGGCACATGAGACAGGCCAAAATAAGGATATAAAACGCCCGGTTGTAAAACTCATAATGGGGAAGATTGGGATAAAATAAAACCGGCAAGGGACGGAAAATAATAAGCCCTATTATCGCCCCCAAAATGATTACTCCCAAGAGCCATTTAATAATTTTCAATTTTAATTCAACCTTTTACTCAAAAATTTTCGCCAATATTTTTTCAAACTTCTCAACACGCCTTTTTGCGAGCGCGTCCACTTCCGATGATTTTGAAACATACATGCAGTGAACGTATAAAATGCCGGTTTCGTGATCCAAATCCATGGCCGTTGTCCCCGGAACAAGCGATATAGAATTGGCCAAAAGCGTGAGGCCCATATCCGTCTTCAGACTCGTTTTAACCCGGACAACCGCGGGCCGGATGGGCAGGTTCGGGTGAAGAACGCGGTAGGCGACTTCCAAATTCGCCTTAAAAAGCTCCCACCAGAAAACGGGCAGATAATGAAAAAGAAAACGCAGATGGCGGTTCGGCTGGAAATGAAGTTTCGACACCGTCCGGTAAGGAATATTCTTCGTCAAAAACATGACAAAAAAGGAAACCGGAATGCCGATAATGAGCGCTTGAACTCCCGGCGGCCAATTAAAAAGGCACCAGGCCACAAAACATCCGCACGTTAGAGCAAACCACTTCGGAATCAAGGTTTAAATCCTCCCCAGGTGCTGGAATACATGGCCCCGTTTAATAGGACTTTCGAAGCTTGATTCAAAAAGAGGCCTTTGAGTTGAGGAAGAAGCAGCAATCCTCCGGTCAAACAAATAAAAGCAAGGGTGATCATAGATACCCGCATTCTCCATGGGACTTCCTGAACCATTTTCCATTTTTCCAAGAGAGGTCCCTGAAACGCTTGTCGCATGGCTTTCATCAAATAAAAAAGAGTGAGGATGCCGGCGGCCACGGCCCAGATGGCGTATCCCACATGCCCGGCCTGGACCGCCGCGAAAATAATGATGAGTTTGCTGAAAAAACCGCCGAAGGGAGGAATTCCGCTAATGGACATGGCGCCGGCAAGGCTGGCCGAGCCCGTGACCGGAAGGCGGCGCGACAAGCCTCCCATCTCATCCAAATTCCTCGTGCCGGTGGTGTATTCCACGGACCCCGCCGTCAAAAACAACAGGGATTTCCCGACGGAATGATTAAACATATGAAACAGACCGCCCAGAATTCCCAGGGGAGTTCCCAGGGCAAGACCAAATACGATATATCCCACCTGGCTCAAACTGGAATACGCCAGAAGCCTTTTGAAATCCTTTTGACCCATGGCCAAAACCGCGCCGGTTCCCATCGAAAGCGCCCCCATGAATAAAAGGATATTGGTCAAAAGCGGAGTCATTCCAATCACGCAAACCAAAATTCGAAAAAGCGAGTATATCCCCAGGCTTTTGATAATAAGACCGGACAAAAGGGCGGAGATAGGCGCGGGAGCCGATGGATGAGCGTCCGGCAACCATGCGTGAAAGGGCACAAGCGCGGCTTTAAGTCCAAATCCCACCAAGAAAAATATGGTGGCCAGAGTGACAAGGCGGCTGGGCCCCTTGGAGGCTAGGATATTGGAAATATCCGCCATATTGAGCTCTGAGGTATATCCATAAAGAAGAGCGATGCCCAACAAAATGAAGAGAGCGCCAATGGTGTTCATGACCCCGTATTTAAACCCCGCTTCCAGCTCGTGCCGCTCCGTTCCAAAAGCCACCAATGTGCAAGCGGCTAAAGATGCAATTTCCATAAAAACAAACAAATTAAAAAAATCGCATGTGGTCAACACGCCATTCATGCCGGCCAAAATAACGAGAAAAAGCACGTAGAAAATCCAGGGCGAGGTGTATTTTTTAATGTAGTCAGTAGCGTAAAGGGCGACGCAAGCCGCCACCCCGTGGACGATAACCAGCATAAAAGTGGTCAACCCATCGGCCCCGATGAGAATTCCCACCGGCGGAAGCCACCCACCCAAATGATGGACGGCAATTCCATTTTTAAAAGTGAACAAGAGCGCCTTTATCGAATAGGCAAAAAGTCCGCAAGGAATCAGAGCGCCGACAATTTCAGGAAGTCCCTTTTTCTTCCACCCCAAAAGGGCGATAAGAAACGCCCCGGCGAGCGGGATGGCCACAAAAAGAGGAAATAATTTCTCGGTCATTGTTATCCTTTTAGTTCCTCAATTTTCGTTATATCAAACGTTCCATATTTTTCATAAAGCCGCACCGCCAATGCCACCAGGACAATGGTGGTGGCCAATCCAATCACAATGGTGGTAAGGACCACCGCTTGCGGAAGGGGATCCACCATGTTTTCCATCACCGTTTCATGAGACAGGATGGGGGCCCGGCCTCCCATTCTGTATCCAATCAAAATGAAGAAGAGGTTCGCGGCATACTCGCAAATAATAATTCCGGTGATGATCTTTATCACATTGCGTTTTCGCATGACGCCGTAAAGTCCAATCGAGAAAAGCAAAAAGCAGAACATATACAAAATCATTGTTTATGCCCCTCTGGGTGAAGTTCAGAATGAAAATGGGTTAAAGCCACAATAATTCCATACAGACATCCAAGAACCACCAGGCCAATGGCCACATTTAAAAATGGAATCACGCCCGCGCTCCAAAATTCAAAGGGCCACCCCGGCCCAAGAAAATTCGCGAAGAAATGGCCCCGGACGTATCCAATGAGGGCGATAATGACGAGAAGGATGAGCCCAATTCCCGCCGTTATTACCGCGGCGGATCGAGAAAAGCTTTTTAACGCCCCGTCTTTCCCAAAGGCCATCAATATAAGGATAAAAACCAAAGCCATTACCACGCCGCCGGCGAACCCGCCGCCGTGCGTCACCTGGCCATGAAGGACAACGTAAAGGCCGAACAAAAGCATGATTCGCGCCACCAGGCGCGACACTGTCTTAACGATAATGGTCATTCCCCGCTCGTTTTTTTTCATGCATTTTCCTTTTTATGATGTTGAGAACCTGGAGTGTGATCAAAAACAATTTTTCCATGGCGGCGCAAAATCGCCAGCGTGCCGATGAAAGAAACAAAAAGCACCGCCACTTCTCCCAGCCGGTCATAGGCCCGGTAATCTTGGAGAATGGCCGCCACCAGATTGGTGGCCCCGGTCTGGGCGAAACCGTCTTTCAAATATATCGCGCCCACTTTCATGGTGGGGTAACCAAACTCCGGAAGCTCAAGGAGAGCCAAATATATCGCGCCAAGAAAAACGGCGA
>JAKLIS010000164.1 GCA_022709485.1 Elusimicrobiota bacterium
CAAAAGAATCGAGGGAAAATTTTTGCCTCTTATCTCAAAACTTAAAACCCTAAAGCGCGCGCTTCGAATTGGAACCAACCACGGTTCCCTTTCAGACCGAATTTTAAACCGGTTCGGGGACACGCCCATGGGGATGGTGGAATCCGCGCTTGAGTTTGCACGGATCGCCCGGACCCAGGGTTTCGATGACATCATTATTTCCATGAAGGCTTCCCATCCCAAGGTCATGATAGCGGCGAACCGTCTTTTGGCTTCAAAAATGGATCAGGAGGGGATGGATTATCCGATTCATCTCGGGGTGACGGAGGCCGGGTTCGGCGAGGATGGGCGAATTAAATCAGCCATTGGGATCGGGAGTCTTTTAATTGACGGGATTGGCGATACGATCCGGGTGTCTTTGACCGAAGAACCGGAAAATGAAATTCCCGTCGCCAAAGAATTATTAGAGGTCATTCCGTCCGTTTCTTTCGAAAATACTTCTCACAATTCTCTTTTCTCGGGACCGTGGGAGAGGCGGGGGGCGGATAATTCTTCCCCCATTGCCGTGGTCGGACGAATTGGCCTGGAAAATGGGTCCGCCACTCTTTCCCTGATTCGGGATCGCATCAGAAAGGAAACCCCCCTAGAGATCGCGGAAATCGCATTTCCCCGAGGGGCAGAAATCCAAAAGCAAGCGGCCGATTTTTTCACAGAAATTAATCAAATCGAATTTCACCCGGCTTTATGGGTTCCCTTTGAAGAAAAAATGACGTTTGACATTCGGCCGGATGGGATCATCTTGGATTTAGACCAAAATCCGGACCGATCAATCTGGCTGGAGGCCTTAAGGAGGTGTGAAGCCTGGAAAGCAAAACTCATCCTTCGATCTCGCGTTCCGGGGCTTATTCTAAAATGTCTCAAATCTTTGTCCGATTCGGCTGTTCCTATCATTATATTCGTCTCCGGGGGGGGAGAGCCCGGATACGTTCATGGGGTTCGCTATTTGTTTGCTCAATTGGTCAATTTGAAATATTCCGGTCCGCTGATGCTGTCCAGCTCAACCGGCCCTAATTTGGTTGTTGCCGCCCAATATGGAAGCCTCATTTGTGATGGGATAGGAAATGGAATCCAGGCGGGAGCCCAGGCGGCCGATGAGGCTTATCTCGATTTTTCTTTCAATCTACTCCAAGCGTCCGGATCGCGGATTTCTAAAGCTGAATTTATTTCCTGCCCATCTTGCGGACGGACTCTTTTCGATATTCAAAGCACCACCGAAAGAATCAAGGCGCGGACAGCCCATTTAAAAGGTGTGAAAATTGCGGTGATGGGATGCATTGTGAACGGACCCGGCGAGATGGCGGACGCTCACTTCGGTTTTGTGGGCGGAGGACCCGGAAAAATTAATTTATATGTCGGGCAAACTTGTGTGGAAAAATCCATCCCATCCAATGTTGCCGAGGATAAATTGATTGAACTCATTAAAAAACACGGGAAATGGAAAGATCTCGCTTAATTGGGGCCAACGGCATACCCCTATCGAGAAACCCGTGGTAAACTCTTTTTCGATATGGAATGGATTCCCGATTAGCTTTTCGCACCGCATCAATATTGATTATATGGCCGGCATGTCTCGTCCATAATTTAAATAATCGAAACGGGACGGGGATGACGGACGGCATTTGGGAATAACGACACTCGAATATTTGGAATAAATAGAGACGGGGCTTGAAAATCAGTTAAAAAAAGGCCAATTTAGGGGTGAGAACAGATATGGAAATGAAATTTAGAAAATCGCAGGCCGGTTTAAGCATCATGGAAATCGTGATCATTCTTTTGGTATTGCTCATTATCGGCGTTGTCACATTTCCTCAATTTAAGATTATGCTTTATCAATCACGGGAAGGCAGGACCAAAAGCAGCCTCGGGGATTTAAGGGGCGCCGTGGCCATATACTACTCTGACAATTTCGGTCTTTTTCCTTCCGATACTGGAACTCCGGAAACCCGATTGGTATCTTCTCTCACCCCCATTTATCTAAAGAAAATTCCATCCGTTGACCTTCCCCATCTTTATCCAAAAAAATTAAACACCGTCCAAGACCGGTTTGACGGCCGCGGAGACTGGACCTACACCTTGGTCAACGGGCTCTTTTCAGTTAATTCCGACAAGCCGGACACCCGGGGCGGACTCATCTCGGAATGGTAGTTTACCCCGGAGGATAAAATGGATTTAAGGATAATTGATTTGGGTATAAACAACCCACAAAAACAAAAAATTTTGGTGGTCGACGATGACGCGAATGTTCAATCCCTTGTATTTGATTCCTTATGCAATTATTACCAAATTATTACCGCTTCCAATGGACGGGAAGCTCTCTCCCGGGCCGAATTCAACAAACCTGATTTAATTCTTATGGACATTGTTATGCCGGATATGGGCGGGTATGAGGCCGTTCGCTCTCTTCAACACAATGCGGCGACAAAAGAAATCCCCGTTCTCGTGTTCACGGCCCAGGATTTCGATAAATCCACCATTGATATGATTCGGGGCGAATCCAATGTCGTCGGCTTTGTCCGCAAACCCTTTAAACCGCAGCCTTTACGCGAGACCGTCAAGATGGCCATGGAAAAAAGACCCAAACCCAAATCGTGAAAAAGAAAAGTCTTGTCCTGGACACCAGCCTGTTTGTTAATCCCGATTCAGCCCGGTTTTACGGGGAAAATCCCACCCAAGCCTTTAAAAAATTCTTGGAGTTGGCCGCGGGGGCAATAAATCTGGAATTTTGGATGCCCCCCTCCGTATTTTCCGAGCTCATGCATTTTGTGGAAGAAGCCGGGATCCCTGAGAAAATGCTAATGCCTATTCATCGGAAACCCCCCAAAAAACATGAAATCAGGATTCCCGGAATTTTCCTTTATAAATTGGTGGCAGAGGTGAGGGATCGAACCGACCGGAGCCTTCGGCTGTCGGAAAAATGTGTTCGAGAAGCTCTTCGTCAGTCGCCTCCCCCTGAAAAATTCGGAAAACCTGGAGAGATCCATCCTGATTCGCAAGCCATTTCCCATTTGCGGGAAAATTTCCGAAGGATGACGCGTGAAGGAATGATTGATTCCGCCGAAGATGTCGACTTGCTCCTTCTTTCTTATGAGATGAGCGCGGCTTTGGTCACCTGCGATCTTGGATTGGTCCATTGGGCGCATGAATTAGGCGTTTCAACCATCTCTCACCAACGCTTGGTGGAGCTTCTCAAAGTTAAATGAGTATCGAATATGGATATGTTGATTCCGGCGACGATTTTGACGATTTTGACGCCACTCAGCCCATCGGAATTTTGATAAACTTTTAGCACCTCATTTCTAAAACCCCTTCCTTCCCCTTCTAAAAAATCCAATTACTCCTCCAAAGGAGATGTTATGTTTAAACAAATAACGTGGTATTTTTTGGCTTGCACATATGTGACCTTGTTTGGCGCTTTTGAGCGCACGGTATTAGGGGCAGGCGAGCCTTTCGGCCAGATGTGCCTCCTTTATCACTCGGAGGCTTTGTTGTCTCAGAACTCAGATCAGGAAAAGACTCAATTGAAGGAATTAGAAATTTGGGCTAAGAATCGTCTAAAAGATGAAACGCTAAATTATTTCGAGCGGGTTTATCTGGAGGGATTCTTGGCCTGGAGAAGGAGGGATTTGATGGAAGCGGGAAACGCGTGGACAAAATTTTTGGCTCTTCAGCCCGAAGAAATGACCCCGCAAATCATTCGTCAACGGGAAGAAGTTGAGGAATACAGACAAGTGGTTTGGATGGAACTGTATGGGGATGAGATAAATAGTAAGTCGGCGCTTATTCCGAGCGAAAACGGCATTTCAGAAGCTATTCCATTGCCAAAAAAAATTCCTTCTCCAACGGTCGCGTTTTCTCCCTCTTCAAAATCTCCTACTCCCATATCCGTTGAGGAGATTATTCGGAAAGCCGGTCAAGCGAAGGACGATGGGCAAATGGAGCGGTCGCTCCGGTTATATGAGTTGGCGTTAAAATTAGATCCTCAATCAGAGGGAATCAAACTTGAATTGGCGAAAATAAGGGATGAAATGAATGAGCCTTTAAGACAGAGGTGAGTTAGAGGGCTTATACCGATTTGTGATGGGCATCCGGTGGTCTCGGCCAAAAGATCGGGGGGAAATTTTTATCCCGGGGGGAGCTTGCCGCCTTTTGTATTCACTTTTATCGATAAGAGTCACAATCTTCCGGATGTATTCTTCATTTTTACCCGTTTCCTTTTGAATTTCTGCGAGTGTTTTGTTCTCTTCCACATACCCCACCACAATCGGGTCCAGATCCGAATAAGATCCAAGCGAATCTTCATCTTTTTGATTGAGTTTGAGTTCGGCGGTCGGCGCGCGCTTGATGGTGGTGAGTGGAATGGGTTCGCCGCCCATTTTCCGGTTAATTAAATCGGCTAACTTGTAAACGGTGGTTTTTAAAACATCTTTTAAAATGGCGAATCCCCCGGCTGTGTCTCCATACAGTGTGCAATAGCCGGTCGACA